>NZ_JACAPN010000012.1:77465-136481 GCF_013385665.1 Pseudomonas sp. D4002 | reverse complement strand
GATCTTGATCTGACTGCCCCAAAAAGCCCGAGGCCGAACGCAGGTATTGCGGAGCCCTTTGCCTACTTTGGGCTGGGCCGGCATTCCGGCTTTTCCAAAGTGAGCCGCTGTAAGAGCGGAACCATAGGCCGCCGCTACCCAAATAACGGATATGCCCCCTCAAATCCCCCGCAACGCCAAAATCGCCAAATACAGCAGCACCACCCCACAAGCCCCATAGCTAACCCTCTGCCACATGGGCGAAGCATTCCGCCGCAGCAAATTGACCAACCCCGCAATCAAAAAGCACGACAACACCGACGCCAGCATAAACCCCGCAAAAAACATCAACGTCTGCCCATGGCTAGGCGCCGCCCCGACTATCCCCGATAACGCACTCCCCAGCGCCCCCCAATAGACAATGTTCTTCGGATTGGCCAGGGAAATCGCCGCCCCCACCACCAGCGCATTCTGCCCGGACCTGGCCGGCGCACTCCCGGCCTCTGGCAAGTGCCAGGCATCCATCAGGCTGCGAATCCCGAGCCAGGCCAGATACAGCCCACAAACGGCCGTCAGCGGCACCCGCACCGACTCATGCTGGATCAACAACGCCATGCCCGTAAGCCCGATCACCGCCCACACGGCATCGCCCACCAGCGAACCGATCTGCACCAACAGCGCAGGGGTAAACCCATGCAGCAGCCCGCGGCGCAGCGTCTCCGCCAGCACCGCCCCCGGCGACAGGCAAAACACAAAACCGAACACCAGCGCCGAAAAAAAGATCGTCAACATGCCTGCCTTCCTTCAAGTGATGGCCGGCATTTTAGGGAAGGGTGTGTAAGTCGTCTTGAACCAGATTGCGCTTTTCAGCCCTTGAGCAGGCGTTGATAGCGCCCCGGTGTGATCCCGTAGGCCGCCCGGAAATGCCGATTCAGGTGGCTCTGGTCAGCAAACCCCAAGACATGGGCAACCTGCGACGCCGCAACGCCTGAGCGCAACAGCCCCTTGGCGCGCCGGGTACGCAGTTGCATCGCCCACTGGCGTGGACTCAGCCCGGTTTCTTTCTGAAAAGCCCGCAGCAGATGGAATTTCGACAGGCCCAACTCGTCACCAAGGGTCTCGAGTGCCACCGCCTGGTGCAGGTTTTCAGCCAGCAATTCCTGGGCCTTGATCACCAAACCGCGTCCCACCGCAGTGCTGCCAGGCAAGCGGACGCCGCTGCAACCGACGACTTCGCCGAGCAGCACCACCAGGGCTTCCTCACTCAGCTCCCGGGCCAGCGGATCGACACTCAACGCACCTTCAATCGCCCCGGCGAGTTTCATCGCCAACGCCGGCTGGAAGCACAGCGAACGGTCGAACTCCAGGTGCGCCAGACCCAGATCAGCCGCCAATTGCTCGGCAGTCGCATACAAGCTGACAAACCGCCACGGCTGCCCTTCGGCCGCGCCTCCGCCTTGAATCTGCCCCGGGTTGTAGAGGGTGATGCTGCCGGGGCCGGCCTCGAAGGTGCGACGATCCAGCCACACCTGTTCCTCGCCGAGCAGGTTGACGCCGATCACGCATTCATCATGGCTGTGGCGGGCAAATGTCAGGCCGGTGCAGGCGGTGCTGCTGACTTCGTAGTTGCCCAGCCAGGCGTGCTGCATGGAACTCATTGAGGGGGCTCGCTGTGACCGTTGCCCGCGAGCATACGCCGGAAAAGACCTTCAGATCGACTACTCGCCCGGCTCTTCGGTTACGGCGTGGCGATGCGATCAAGCTCGGCCTTGATTTCGATGGGACTGAGGCTGGCGAACGGAATCTCGAAAAAAGCCCGGCAGCGTCGTTCAATGATTTCCAGGGTGGCGCGGAACGCGGCGTCGACTTGGGCTTCATCGCCCTGAACATCAGACGGATCCTCCAATCCCCAATGCGCCTTGAGCGCCGGGCCGAAATACACCGGGCAAGCTTCTCCAGCAGCCTTGTCGCATACGGTGACGACGATGTCTGGCGGGCTGCCTTCAAAGGCGTCGTTGCCCTTGCTGTACAAGCCTTCCGTGCTGATGCCGGCGGCTTTCAGCGTGGTCAGGCTGCGTGGCAGCACCTGGCCCTTGGGGAAGCTCCCGGAGCTGATGGCCTGGAAACCGTCCGGCGCCAGATGGTTGAACAAGGCTTCCGAGAGAATGCTGCGGCAGCTGTTGGCGGTGCACATGAACAGGACTTTCATCAAGCGAACTCCGTCAGAAACTCAGGCGCAAGGCCAGGGCGGCGAGGGTGATCAACAGTACCGGCAGGGTCAGCACGATCCCGGCCTTGAAGTAGTAACCCCAGGTGATGGTGATGCCTTTGCGTGCCAGGATGTGCAGCCAGAGCAAGGTCGCCAGGCTGCCGATAGGGGTGATTTTGGGGCCGAGGTCGCTGCCGATCACGTTGGCGTAGATCATCGCGTCCTTGACCACGCCCACGGCGTGGCTGGCCTCGATGGAGAGCGCGCCGATCAGCACGGTTGGCAGGTTGTTCATCGCCGAAGACAGCAGCGCGGTGAGTACACCGGTGCCCAAGGCCGCGCCCCATACGCCATAGCTTGCGAAGGTGTCGAGCCAGGTCGCGAGGTAGTCGGTCAGCCCGGCGTTACGCAGGCCGTAGACCACCAGGTACATGCCCAGGGAGAAAATCACGATCTGCCAGGGCGCTTCCTTCAGCACCTTGCGGGTGGAGATTTTGTGGCCCTTGGCGGCGATCACCAGCAGTAATATGGCGCAGGCGGCAGAAATTGCGCTGATGGGAATGCCCAGCGGTTCCAGGGCAAAGCAGCCCACCAACAGGATGCCCAGCACCCACCAGCCGGCGCGGAAAGTGGCGCGGTCGTGGATCGCACTGGCAGGGTCGTCGAGGTCTGCCGGGTCGTAGGTTTGCGGAATGTCCCGGCGGAAAAACCACAGCAATACGGCGAGGGTCGCGGCGACGCTCACCAGGTTCACCGGCACCATCACTGCGGCGTATTCGTTGAAGCCGATCTTGAAATAGTCGGCCGAGACGATGTTCACCAGGTTGGAGACTACCAGCGGCAGGCTCGCGGTGTCGGCGATAAACCCGGCGCCCATGACGAACGCCAGGGTGGCCGCCGGGGAAAAGCGCAACGCCAACAGCATCGACATCACGATGGGCGTGAGGATCAGCGCCGCGCCGTCGTTGGCGAACAAAGCCGATACCAGCGCGCCCAGCAGCACCATGTACGCGAACAGTCGCCGACCACGCCCACGGCCCCAGCGCGCCACATGCAAGGCAGCCCAGGCAAAGAAGCCCGCCTCATCCAGCAGCAGGCTGATGACGATCAGCGCGACAAAGGTCCCGGTGGCGTTCCAGATGATGTGCCACACCACCGGGATGTCGGCCAGGCTGATAACCCCGCACGCCAGGGCCAGGATCGCGCCCATAGTGGCGCTCCAGCCCACGCCCAGGCCCTTGGGCTGCCAGATGACCAAAATGATGGTGAACAGAAAGATAGCAACGGCTACAAGCATGAAAAGCTCTCCGCAGGATCAGCAGCAGGCGCTGGCCCGTTGTGGTCGGTCACCCATGGTTTCCAGACGCTGGGCGTCTGTTTTTAACCAGGCTTGGTTGGCTTGCAGGGTGGTGTCGAGCACTGCCGTCACCCACTCCGGCAAGGCCGGGTTGAGGCGGTAATAAATCCACTGGCCCTGGCGACGGTCCAGCAGCAACCCGCAACTGCGCAGTTGCGCCAAGTGGCGGGAGATTTTCGGCTGGCTGTCGTCCAGAGCATGGATCAATTCGCACACGCAAAGTTCGCCTTCACGCAGGATCAACAACGTCAGCCTGGCGCGGGTGGCGTCGGCCAGGCATTTGAAGACGTTGGGCGGGGAGAAAAGATCTGACATGGTCAGTGCCTTGATACATATGGAAATACGAATATACGTATTTCCATATGTATTGGTCAAACCTTGTTTCGATTGACCTGCGTCAAGTGCCCGACAATCGATGACAAGTGGTTGAAATTAAACTGAAACACAAATGTCCTAAAGTGCCTGCCCATTGGTGATGAAGGAAGAAAACGTGTGACCCGTGCCACTCGCAACCTGCGCAAGACCCTGGATTCCGTCGCGGACAATAACGAAACCGCGGCGTTTGACCTGATGCGCGCCGTCGAAAAGCTCAGCGATGAAGTGCTGCGCCAGCGCCTGCTCAATACCATCTACCGGCTCAACCAGGACGCCCACGAACTGCGCGAAGCCCGGGACGCGGTGGAGCGGGTGTCGGTCAAACTGGCTTGAGCACGATCGTTCAAGACAATCCCTGATACCGCTGGCATGCTTGTCGACTGACTGTCGATGAGCTTGTTGTGTATGCCTAACGCTCTGCCTCTGAATGCCTTTTCCCGTGGCGCGATTGCGATCATTCCATTGTCCCTGGCGTGTGCGCCGTGGGGATTGCTGGCCGGTTCGACTGCAATTGATGCCCAATTCACGCCGCTGGAAGCCCAGGGGCTGTCGACCATCGTGTTTGCCGGTGCCGCACAATTGGTGGCCATCGGTATGGTCAAGAGCGGCGCCAGCCTGATTTCGATCCTGCTGACCACCTTGCTGCTGACCTCCCAGCATTTGCTCTACGGCATGCACATGCGTCCCACGCTGTCGCCGCTCAAACCACGGTGGCGCATGAGCCTGGGCTTTTTGCTGACCGACGAATTCTTCGCCCTGGTCAGCCAGTACGACCGCCAGACCTTCAATCGCTGGTACGCCCTGGGCGTCGGCCTGACGTTCTATATCATCTGGAACGTCTTTACCTTCGCCGGCATCGTGCTCGGCAAAAGCATTCCCGGGCTGGATCAACTGGGCCTGGAATTCTCGATCGCAGCGACCTTTATCGCCCTGATCACCCCGGTAGTGCGCGACGTGCCGACCATCGTCTGCGTAGCCGTGTCGTTGCTGTGCTCGGTTTGGCTGAGCTACCTGCACTGGGAATCGGCGGTGGTGGTGTCCGGTGTGTTGGGGATGAGCGCAGGGTTTGCCTGCAAGCGGCTGGGAGTAGGGCAACAATGATCTTCGTGATGATTTTTGGCATGGGCCTGATCGTGTTTCTTAACCGCTACCTGTTTCTCGAGCCGCGCCTGCCGGTGCGCCTCAATCGCGGGGCGCGGGAGTTTCTCGGGTTTGCCGTACCGGGGATGCTCACCGCCATCTGCGGCCCGATCATTTTCCTGGCTGATCACAAGCTCAACCTGAGTGTGGGCAACCCCTACCTGCTGGCCGGAATCAGCGCCGTGGCGTTGATGTTCTGGACCCGCAGCGTGCTGATCACCGTGTTGCTGAGCATGGCGCTGTTCTATCTGTTCCGCTGGCTGCTCTGACCAACAAACTCCTGCTACGGGGGGAGCAAAACCAAGGCAAAAAAAAGCCTGCGGGAGGGCAGGCTGGAAGGGAGACTTCTTAAAAATGAGCCTGCCGACTATAGGCGGCGAGGTCTTCCTTCACAGTGAAACAAAGTTCATGAATCTGTCAGCTATTCGATAACCGGGGCGGCGGCTTTCTTGTTGGCTTTCGCCTCGGCCGCCAGGCATTCCAGGGCAAATTGCTCGGTGTAGGTCATCTGGATCGGGGTGCTTTCGCCCTTCACGGTGCGCTCGCCGTCAAGGATGTAGCGGATGCGCTTGTCGGTCACGCCGATGCGTTTGGCGATCCACGAAGGCGTCTGGCCGATGCGGCTGATCAGCTTGTCGGCGTAGTCGGTGGAGGGGTTGTAGCGCTCGGCATTGGGTGTCATGGGGTTTCCGGGTAAAAGCGGGTTCGTAAGTAGGCGGCAGGGTGACGCAATAATCCTTCGGTGTCGCCTGCTAATGGTACAGTCGCGTTTTTTCCAAGGAAGCTTCGGTATGCGGATGGTGGTAATTGGCGCTTTGGTCCTGGCATCGCTGGCCGGTTGCGCGGGCTCGAAGATGAAAGAGGCGCGTACCGGCGCGCCCTACAAAACCCTGGCCTCGGACAAGGCTCCGCTGGTGGTTGCCCAGTGCATCCAGTTCGGCTGGCAGGATGAAGCGGTGTTCGGGGTGGATGCCGGTGGTTTCATGGAGCCTGCACAGGCTGGTGGCTTCACCATCTACACCACGGCAGGTGACTATTTTGTCGACGTGCGCAGTGCCGGCGCCGGCGCCTCCGTCAACTATTACGCGGCCCAGGATGACTATCCGGCCAAGCGCCGCCTGGCGGCACTGGCGACCTGCCTGTAATCCATTCCGTTAGAAAAGTTCAGAAATGCCCTGCGGACAGTCCCGCAGGCATTGTTTTAGTATTTTCCCGCTCACCCGGCGTGACGGCTCTTTACCGGTACAGGGATGTCGAGGCCGGAGCGTCGGGAGGGCAACTGTTTTCTAGCGGGGCATGTACCCCAGGTGCCAGCGCCGCGGAATCTTCAGCGACACCAGCCCCAACAGCGCCGACAGCACCCCGCTGACCAGCAGCGCACGAATCCCCATGTGGTGCTCCAGCAACGCACCGATCACCGCACCCACAAACATCCCGGCCCACGGGATCAGTTGCACGCGCCAGCCGTTGCGGCGTTCACCGAGCATCCAGCGGCCCAGTCCGCGACCAAAGCGTGACAGCGCCCCGGTGACATAGGTAAGCCCCACGGGCAACCCGTTCACTTCTTCGACGGCGGCATTCAACATGCCCATGGCGATGATCGCTGCCAGCAACGCCGGCAATTGATCGGCAAACGGCCAGGCCGCAGCCCCGCACAGCAGGGTGGCGATGCACAGCAACAAGGGCAGGGCGTGGCGCCGGCTGACGCGGCTGACCATCACGCCCAGCGCATTCCCGGCGATAAACGTCGCCACCAGCAGTGTCAGGCGCGCGGTAAGGCCCAGGTCGCCTTCGCTGATCGCCACGGCGAGGCGCGTGGTGTTGCCGCTCATGAACGAGACAAAATCCCCGCTGGCCATGAAACCAATCGCATCGGTCATGCCCGCCAGCACGGAAAGGCTCGCCACCAGCAGCAACCCGACACGCCCGCGCCATTTGTGGCGATGCAGCAAGGCGGCGTTGGTGTAGGGCTTCAGGGATGAAGGCAGCATGGGGCCGGGTTCCTCGGTGAGATTATCCGGCCACTACCGTAGGGCGCTTCGTGCTCCGCTGCAATGACTTGGCGCACTTACAGGCGTTCGGCCAGTTGCTCCAGAAACATCGCCAGCCCGACTTCCTCGGCTTTCAAGCCTTTGCGCACTCGGGGCTTGGGCAGTTTCGCCAGTTCGCCCAGGCTGAAATGCTCCAGCACCGCCGGGTGGATGTAGCACTTGCGACACACCGCCGGGGTGTTGCCCAGTTGCTTGGCAACGTTCTTGACCATCTCCACCACATGTTTCTTGGCGTCGGATTCCGGCTGCCACTCAAGCTCGCGCAGCACTGCCAGCGCCAGGGCGCTGCCGGCCCAGGTGCGGTAGTCCTTGGCGGTAAAATCCGCGCCGGTCAGGGTGTGCAGGTAGGCATTCACATCGGTGGAACTGACGGTATGGCGCTCGCCGTTCTCGTCCAGGTACTGGAACAGGTTCTGCCCCGGCAACTCCAGGCAACGCTTGATCACCGTGGCCAGGCGCCGGTCCTTGACGCTGATCTGGTGCTCGATGCCGCTCTTGCCGCGAAACTGGAACAGGATCTCACTGCCCTTGATATCCACATGGCGGGTGCGCAGGGTGGTCAGGCCGTAGGAGCGGTTGTCGCGGGCATATTGGGTATTGCCGACGCGGATCAGGGTGGCGTCGAGCAGCAGCACCACCGTGGCCAGGACCTTTTCCCGATTGAACCCTGGCGCCTCGATCTGTGCTTCCAACTGTTTGCGCAGCTTGGGCAGCGCGCTGCCGAACTGTTGCAGCCGGGAGTATTTGTCGGTGTCGCGCACCTCGCGCCAGCGCGGGTGGTAGCGGTACTGCTTGCGCCCCCGGGCATCCCGCCCTGTGGCCTGCAGATGGCCGCGCGGGTCGGCGCAGATCCACACATCGGTATAGGCCGGCGGCACTGCCAGTGCGTTGATGCGTTTGATTTCGTCGGCATCGGTTATGCGTGTGCCGTCGGCCTTGAAGTATTGGAATTTGCCCCGCAGCTTTTTCCGGGACAGGCCGGGCTGGGTATCGTCGACGTAATGCAGGTCGCGGGGCAGGTCGGCAAGCAACGCAGGATCGGGCATGGCGCAAATTCCTTGGCAGGTATTTCTGATTGACCGCAGGGTTTTGCGGTCGTGCCAACAAGTTTGCTCCCCCGTAGCAGCTGTCGGGCAGTCAGGCCAGTACCGCCACCGCCTTGATTTGCGCCCACAGCGGCTGGCCGGGATGCAGCTGCAACTGGTCCCGCGAGTAACGGGTGATGCGCGCCAGCAGCGGCGTGCCGGCGGCGTCCAGGCTTACCAGCACATGGGCGGTGTTGTCGGCAGGGA
Source organism: Pseudomonas sp. D4002 (assembly GCF_013385665.1). Classification (NCBI taxonomy): domain Bacteria; kingdom Pseudomonadati; phylum Pseudomonadota; class Gammaproteobacteria; order Pseudomonadales; family Pseudomonadaceae; genus Pseudomonas; species Pseudomonas sp. D4002. Next base: position 128,078 of record NZ_JACAPN010000012.1, on the reverse strand, counting down.
TTTCCTGGGTCACCGTCACCGGCAGGCGATTGAGGATGCTGCTGTGTTCCTCGGCCTGCAGGCTCAAGCTGACGTCCCGCGCCTGGATCTTGAAACGCAACGGTTTGCCCAGCGCCAATGGTGCATGGGCCACGCGCATCTGCAATTGGCTCGCGGGCAATTGCAGGGTGAGCAACTGGTAATGCTCGTCGTAGGCGCTGACGGTGCCGTTGATCACCACGCCGGCGTCGTCGCCCAGGGCCATGGGCAGGTCAAGCCGGGCCAGGGTTTCGCCGATGGGGCCGCTGGCCAGGGCCTTGCCGTCACTGAGCAACACGATGTGATCAGCCAGGCGCGCCACTTCGTCCTGGGCATGGCTGACGTACAGCACCGGAATCTCCAGTTCGTCATGCAGGCGTTCGAGATACGGCAGGATCTCGCTTTTGCGTTTGCTGTCCAGCGCGGCCAACGGTTCATCCATCAGCAACAGGCTCGGGCTGGTGAGCAGGGCGCGGGCGATGCCGATGCGCTGGCGCTCACCGCCGGAAAGGTGCTGCGGATGGCGGTCCAGCAGGTGACCGATGCCCAGCAACTCGGTGGCGTGGGCCATCTCCACCCGGCGTTGCTGGCGCGGGATGCGCTTGAGGCCGAACTCCAGGTTGGCCAGTACCGACAAATGCGGGAACAGGCTGGCTTCTTGAAACACGTAGCCCAGGGCGCGTTTGTGGGGTGGCACGAACAGTCCTTTGCGGCTGTCTTGCCAGACCTCGTCGTTGATCTGCACGAAACCCTCTTCAGCCCGCTCCAGCCCGGCGATGCAACGCAGGCAGGTGGTCTTGCCGGAGCCGGAGTGGCCGTACAGCGCCGTCACCCCGCGACCGGGCAGTTGCAGGTCGACATCCAGGGCAAACCCGGAATACTTCAGTTGCAGGCGTACCTCGATCATCGACATCAGCTCCAGCCCGCCTTGGTTTTACGGCTGGAGTAGAGCGCCAGCAACACCAGGAAAGAAAACACCACCATGGACCCGGCCAGCCAGTGGGCCTGGGCATATTCCATGGCTTCGACGTGGTCGTAGATCTGCACCGAGACGACCCGGGTCTTGTTGGGAATATTGCCGCCGATCATCAGTACCACGCCGAACTCGCCGACGGTGTGGGCAAAACCGAGAATCGACGCGGTGATAAACCCCGGGCGCGCCAGGGGCAGGATCACCGTGAAAAAGGTGTCCCAGGGATTGGCCCGCAAGGTCGCGGCCACTTCCAGCGGGCGAGTGCCAATGGCGGAGAAGGCGTTTTGCAACGGCTGCACCACAAACGGCATCGAATAGATCACCGAGCCAATCACCAGCCCGGCGAAGCTGAAGGTCAGGGTGCCCAGGCCCAGCCATTGGGTGAACTGGCCGAAGTAGCCGTTGGGGCCCATGGTCAGCAGCAGGTAGAAGCCGATCACCGTGGGTGGCAACACCAACGGCAAGGCCACCACCGCGCCAATGGGGCCGCGCCACCACGAGCGGGTGCGCGACAGCCAGAGGGCTATCGGAGTGCCGATGATCAGCAGGATGACCGTGGTCAGCGACGCCAGTTTCAGGGTCAACCAGATCGCGGAAAAATCGGCACTCGACAGCGGCATTTACAGCTCGTAACCGTAGGACTTGATCACCGCGGCGGCTTTCGGACCTTTCAGGTATTCAACCAGGGCCTTGGCGGCGGCGCTGTCCTTGCCCTTGTTGAGGATTACCGCGTCCTGCTTGATCGGGTCATGCATCGACGACGGCACGATCCAGGCCGAACCGCTGGTGACTTTGCCGTCCTTGTAGATCTGCGACAGTGCTACAAAACCCAGTTCGGCGTTGCCGGTGGAGACGAACTGATAGGCCTGGGTGATGTTCTGGCCTTCAACGAGCTTGTCCTTGACCTTCTCGGTCAGGCCTTCCTTAGCCAGCACCTGGGTGGCGGCCAGGCCATAAGGCGCGGCTTTCGGGTTGGCGATGGACAGGTGCTGGAACTGGTTTTTCTTCAGCACTTCGCCCTTGGCATCGACGTAGCCTTCCTTGGCCGACCACAGTGCCAGGGTGCCGACCGCGTAGGTGAAGCGCGAGCCCTTGACGGTGTCGCCTTCGGCTTCGAGCTTCTGCGGGGTGGTGTCGTCGGCGCTGAGGAACACTTCAAACGGCGCGCCGTTCTTGATCTGGGTGTAGAACTGGCCGGTAGCGCCGTAGGCAGCGACCAGTTTATGGCCGGTGTCTTTTTCAAAGTCGGCGGCAATCGCCTGGATCGGTGCGGTGAAGTTGGCAGCCACGGCCACCTGTACTTCATCGGCATTCGCCGAGGAGAAGGCAAACGCGGCGATCAGGGTAGCGAGGGCCGTGGGGGCCAGGCGTGAGGCGCGAATCATCATCAAGAAGCTCCTTGGGGTTTGCGGCTTGTTAGGCAGAGGGGGACTACCGCTATGTATGGGAATATATAGCGGTTGGCCACTGCCGGTACAGCGCAAAGTTGTCCCGGGAGTTCAGGTTCAGCGTCGGCCGAGTTTTTCCAGGGTTTGCGCGGACAGTTCGAGCGTCAGGTCATAGCTGGAGATGTCTTTGCCGAGGCGCAGCGCCTGGCCCGACCACAAGTTGCTGAAGCTGGCTTCGTCCTTGGCCTTGAGCGGCATCAACGCACCGCCGGACAGCGGGAACGCCGGCGCCGTGGGGTTGATCGCGCCCAACTCACGCATTACGCGGTTGATGATGCCCCGCGCCGGGCGCCCGGTGAACAGGTTGGTCAGCGCGGTTTCACTGGCCTGGGCAGTGCGCAAGGCGTGGTGGTGTGACTTCGAGACGGTGGCCTCGGGGGTAAACAGGTACGCGGTGCCAATCTGCACCGCTGACGCGCCAAGGGCGAAGGCCGCGACAATGCCCCTGGCATCCCCGATGCCGCCGGCCGCAATCACCGGCACGCGCACGGCATCGACAACCTGTGGCACCAGGGCCATGGTGCCGATCTGGCTATTCAGGTCGTCGCTGAGGAACATCCCGCGATGGCCACCGGCTTCGTTGCCCATGGCGATGATTGCATCGCAGCCGTGCTGTTCCAGCCAGATGGCTTCTTCGACGGTGGTAGCCGACGACAGCACTTTCGCCCCGGTGGCCTTGACCCGGTCCAGCAGGGATTTTTCCGGCAGGCCGAAGTGAAAGCTCACCACTTCGGGGCGGAATTCTTCCACCACTTCACAGGCGGCGTTGTTGAACGGTGCGCGGTTGGAGACGGGCGTCGGCGCGTCAAAATCGGCGCCCAGCTCGCGGTAGTAGGTTTCCAGCAGGTTCTTCCACTGAAGGTCGCGGTGAGCATCCGGCGTCGGTGGCTGATGGCAGAAGAAATTTACGTTCAGCGGCCGCGAACTGGCCTGGCGAATCGTGGTGAGTGCTTCGCGCAGTTGCTCGATGCTGAGCGCCGCCGCCGGCATTGAACCGAGGGCGCCGGCCTGATTGGCCGCAATCACCATGGCCGTGCTCGTGGCATTGGCCATGGGCGCCTGAATGATCGGTAAATCGATGCCCAGCAGGTCAAGAATTCGGGTGTCTGGCCAGGTGCTCATGGGACGCTTCTCCAACGGTGGAATGCTGTTCCGTCGTTTTAGCAGGGCCAGGCAGCACCAGGCCAGTCTGTATTATTCACTGGACGAATCCAGTGTTTCATGGGCGGTTATCAGTTGATGGCGTCGCCCAGTACTGCATGAATCCGTTGGGCAATGTGCGCGGCGTGGGTTTCCAGGGCGAAGTGGCCGGTGTCGAGTAATTCCACCACGGCGTTGGGGTTGTCGCCTTTGTAGGCATGGGCGCCCGGCGGGATGAAGAAGGGATCGTTCTGGCCCCAGATCACCAGCGCCGGCACTTGCGTGGCCTTGAAAAACGCCTGGAACGCCGGGTACAGCGTCAGGTTGTTGCGGTAGTCGAGGAACAGGTCCAACTGGATCTCGTCATTGCCGGGACGCTGCATCAGGAGCACGTCGAGCATATAGGACTCCGGCGCCACCAGCTCCGGTTGCGACACGCCATGCAGGTACTGATAGCGCGTGCCTTCCAGGCTGATGACCGCGTTGCGAATCACCTCGCGATTGGCCTGGCTCGGCTCGGCCCAGTAGGCCCGGATCGGATCCCAGGCGTCACCCAAACCTTCCAGGTAGGCATTGCCGTTTTGCGATATCAGCGCGCTGACCCGTTCCGGGTGGGCCACGGCCAGGCGCAGGCCCACCGGTGCGCCATAGTCGAACACATAGAGGGCATAGCGACTGAGGTTCAGGGCGTCGACGAAGTGGCCAACGGTGATCGCCAGGTTATCGAAGCTGTAGTGGTAATTGCGTTCGGCGGGGACTTCGGTGAAGCCGAAGCCTGGCAAGTCCGGGGCGATGATCCGGTAACGGGTGGCAAGCAGCGGGATCAGGTCACGGTACATATGGGACGAACTGGGAAAGCCATGCAGCAGCAACAACACCGGCGCGGAGGGGTCGCCGGCTTCACGGTAGAAAATGCGCACACCATCGGCATCAACGTGCTGATAGCGAACAACCGGGGCTGAAATCGACATGATCGGAGTCCTCTGCGTAACTGGTTAAATTGATTTGTCGGGTTACTCGTTTTGCAGGCTGCGCTTGAAAATGTAACCTGTCAAATTAATTTAATGGGTTACTGATTGACGAATTTAGTAACTATTCAAAAGCGAAATCAGCGGTTACGATGGCGCGGACTTGAAGAGGATTTGCCATGCCCGCCATCACCCCATCCCCATTGGAACCCTACGTCCTGGCTGATCATCCCGTGCTGGACATGCTCAATACCCGGGCGAATGTCGACGGTGTGCCCTTTGAATTCTGGCAAGGCGATGCCGATGTCGAGCGCTGGCTGGTGCGGCTTGGCTGGGCCGAGGAGGGCGCAGTACCGGTATTTGAGGAGGGGGCACTGCTGGGCGCGGCGCGGGGATTGCGGGAAGTGATCCGCGTGTTACTGGAACAGCGCAAGGCCGGCCAGCAGGGCGATCCCGGCGCGCTGAATGCGTTCCTGCGCAAGGCGGTCAGTCACCCGCAACTGGCTTGGCCGGCGCCTGGCGAGTTGCGGCTGGAGCGCCAGCGCAAGGTGCAGACTGCCGAGCAGTTCCTGGCGCCGATTGCCGAAGCCGCCGCGACGTTACTGGTGGAAGGGGATTTCGGCCTGGTCCGCACCTGCGAACATCCCGAGTGCGTGCTGTGGTTCTACGACCGCACCAAGGGCCACAAGCGCCGCTGGTGCAGCATGGCGCTGTGTGGCAATCGGCATAAGGTGGCCGAGTTTCGCAAGCGCAAACTGGTGTAGACGTCCTCAGGATTCTGCCGGGCTTTCGCGCTCCAGCAACTGCCGCTTGCGCTCGACACCCCAGCGGTAGCCCGACAGATTGCCGTCGGCGCGCACCACGCGATGGCAGGGAATCGCCACCGCCAGGCTGTTGGCACCACATGCCTGGGCCACGGCGCGATAGGCGGTCGGCGCGCCGATGCGCTGGGCGATCTCGGCGTAGCTGGCGGTGCGCCCCACCGGGATTTCCCGCAAGGCTTGCCACACGCGTTCCTGAAACGCAGTGCCGCGCAAGTCCAGGGGCAAGTCCAGGCCCAGGGCCGGCGCTTCGATAAAGCCCACCACCTGGGCGATCAATTGTTCGAAGTCGTGATCGGCACCCAGCAGATTGGCGTGGGGAAACTGGTCCTGCAGGTCGCGCACCAGTTTGTCCGGGTCATCCCCCAGCAGGATCGCGCACACACCGCGATTGCTCTGGGCCACCAGAATGGCGCCCAATGAGCATTGGCCAACGGCAAAGCGAATATCCGTGTTGGTGCCGCCGGCTTTGTAGTCGCGGGGCTTCATGCCGAGCAATTGGTCGGCAGCCTCATAAAAGCGGCTGTTGGAATTGAAGCCGGCGTCGTACAGCGCATCGGTCACCGAGTGCTGGTCCTTGAGGCCGTCCCGTACCTTGCGCGAGCGATGAGCACTGCCGTAGCGCTTGGGCGTCAGGCCGGTCACCGCCTTGAACACCCGATGAAAATGGAACGGGCTCAAGCCGGCGAGGGCGGCCAGATCTTCAAGGGGCGGCAGGGTTTCGGCCTGTTCGATGTGCCGACAGGCCGCTGCCACCAGTTGCGCATGGCGTGCGGCCACCTGGGTCTGGTCCCCCGACGCGCGCTTGTTGGGCCGGTAGCCCGCCGCTTCAGCCTGTTGCGGGGTGTCGAAGAACTCGACGTTCTCCGGGCGCGGCCGCCGCGCGGAACTGCTGGGGCGGCAGTACACACCGGTGGTTTTCACACCATAGACGAAGGTCAAGTCGGCCTTGGCGTCACGGGCGACAATCGCGGCCCAGCGGGGGTCTTGTTCGGTGGCGTGGCGCGCGGTCATGGTGGTGGCTCCTGGTTGAAGAATGCCAGGTTAGTCCCGTGGGGCATTCCCATCACTCCGATGCTTGCGGTCAAATTCATCCGGCCGTGCGAAACGTCAGGTTGATGCGCTGCGGCCCCATGACCGGATGCGTGCCGGGCTTGATCGGCATCACGCCGTGAAAGCGCAGGCGGTCCACGCCGCCCCACACCACTACGTCGCCATGGAACAACGAGACTTTTTGCGTCTTGTCGCTGCGCTCATGGCCGCCGAACAGGAAGATCGCCGGTAAACCCAATGACACGGAGACCACCGGGGCGGCATAGCGCCGCTCGTTCTTGTCCTGGTGCAGGGACATTTTCGCGCCTGGCACATAGCGGTTGATCAAGCAGGCATCCGGCTCGAAATCGTCGAAACCTGCATCTGCTGCGGCCATCACGGCCAGTTCGCGCAATGCGGCCGGCAGGGCTGGCCAGGGTTGTTGGTTATTCGGGTCAATCGGGGAGTAGCGATAACCGGTGGAGTCGGTCGTCCAGCCCAATTCACCGCAACTGCTTAACGCCGCCGACATGGTAAAACCACCGGGCGTGACCATTTGCCGGAAGGGCGATTGAGCCAATACCCGTCGCAGTTCCGGTAGCAAACGCTCGACCCAGGGCAGGGCATAGCCCCTGAGGACGTAGGATTGTTCACCGATTTGCTCGCGCCCCGGGGGCTGTTGCAGCGCCTCATCGGCGAACAAATCGGCGGTTGATCCGGGAAGGGTCTTACTGCGCATCGTGAAAAATCACTCCCAAGGTATGCCGAGTACCACTGTGCAGAACACTGACCCCATGGCGCAAGGTCACCCGATGAAACCCCCTCACACTCGGCATGGGTCGCTGATTGACCGCGAAGATTACCGCGTCACCCTGATTAAGAGGGACGACCTGGGCCCGGGATTGCATTCTTGGCCGCTGCTCCGTCAGCACCAACTCCCCGCCACGAAAGTCCTCTCCCGGCTGCGACAACAGGATGGCAACTTGTAGGGGAAACACATGTTCCCCGTACAGATCCTGATGCAGGCAGTTGTAGTCGCCTGGGCCGTATTGCAGCAATAACGGGGTAGGGCGTTGCTGCCCGGCAGCGTGGCAGCGGGCAATGAAGTCGGCATGGTGCACCGGATAGGTGATCGGCAGGTTCATCTGTTCGTTCCAGCGATTGGCCTGGGGCGCCAGGAACCCATACAGCTGTTCACGCAGCGCGCAGATCGGCGCTGGCAGCGGGTAGCGGAAATATTTGTATTCGCCCCGGCCAAAGCCGTGCCTGGCCATCACCACATGGGAGCGAAACAATTCGGGTCGGGGGTAGTGGCCGCTCAGTTCAGCGCATTCCTGCTGATCCAGCAGGGCCGGAATCAGCGCGTTACCCTGTTCATCAAGGGCTTGCTCGATGGCGGCCCAGTCCAGCTTGGCCAGGCGTTCATGCAGTGGAGTGGAAGGCATCGACAAGTTCCTGTGGCAGCGCATTAGGGCTGCCAGTCTAGAAAGTCGTCAGCGTCAGAACACTCCGATGCTTGCGCTCGAATTACAGCGCCTTGCTCACATTGATGTCAGTAATCTCATCGCTGGCATCGTGGATTTTCGCCAGGGCTTCCTTGGCTTCCTCCACGCTGCCTGCTTGCAGTTGGGCGAACTCGAAGCGGCGCTCACCGTTGAGTTTGTACTTGATCACATATTTGGTGGTAGTCACGGGCATTCCTGTCAGCTCAGTTTCGAATTGGTGCGGCGCACAATGCGGATCTTGTGGGACAACGTCGGCTTTTTGGTCACGCTGATGGCGCGGCGGGTCACGACGTCCAGGGTGATGTTCCAGAACCCGGTGCTGGGCGCAGTGATTTTTGCCGGGAACTTGTCGAACGCGCCGCCGTGGTAAGTATGGCGGCCGCCGTTCTTGAAGCTGCGAAAGTTGGCATCGCTCATCAGGCGGATGTTGCAGGTTTGCGAGCATTCAATGACGACAATATCTCCTTCATTGAGGTGCTCACGCTGGTGGATGAATTTCATAAGGTGTCTCCAGAAGGGCTTTTTCTGAAAAATCAGAACGATACGTAGGTTAAGATGGAGTTTATCAGCCCCAGCACGTTTATTATCGGACCGTCGTCGACGACTTCGACAATTTAAAACAGTTATTTACCGAGTTATCAGGGATAAATCCTACGTGGGCGGGAGAAAAATACCTTCTTCGCTGTCGTAGGGTCTTTATCGGAGGTTTTTATATGAAGTGGAGTGTGTTGGTTCTGGCCCTGGCGTTGGGTGGATGTGCTTCGGTGGCGGATATCAAGCAGACCCCACCAACGCTGGCAGTGATCTCCGGGAAAAAACCACAGGAATACGCGGCGTGCGTTGTCCAGAAATTGTCTAAAACCCGCAGGCCTTCGCAGATCGAGCCTCACAAGGATGGTGTTCAAGTTATCGTACCGCAGAAGTTTTCTGCCGACCCGTCGGCCATTTTTGAAATTGAAGAGCGCTCCAGCGGGAGCAGTATCAAGCTCTACGAGAGCATGTCCAATGTGCCTATTCGTCCAGGTGACGTGAAGGCTGCGGGGGAAGCGTGCATTTCCGGCTGAGTCTGTAGCCGCCCACCTCGAATCCGATCAAGAAGCCCGTCCCTGCTGCCGCAGCGTCGGGCTTTTTTGTGCGCGATGTTCAGTACACCGTCCATTTGCTCGCGGATGAGTGTTGTCGCGATCGGGCCATTGCCCTACCATTTGTAGGCTTATGCCTAATTCGCCTAAGCATATAACTATAAAAATGGAGTCGTGATGATGTCTCTGGAACGAGTTCTGATGGGTAGCGCGTTGTTGCTGATGTTGGGCAATGCCCACGCGCTGGAGGGGAAAAACGTTTATATGCAGGGCGGCTCGCAGCCGGGAGCTGCGCCGTGCGTGGCCTGCCACGGGGCTGATGGCCTGGGGCTGGCAGCCGCGGGTTTTCCGCGTTTGGCCGGTTTATCGGCGGTGTATTTGCGTAAGCAGCTGCAGGATTTTAAAAGTGGCGCCCGGAACAGCCCGGTGATGCAGCCACTGGCCAACGCCCTGACGGAAGAGGAAGTCAGCGCTGTAACCCGGCAGCTGGCGGCAATGCCTGCGCCCGCACCTGTGCCGGTGCACCGCAGCGAGATGCCTACTGACGCTGCGCAAAAGATTGCCCTGCAAGGTGCGTGGGAGCGCCAGATTCCGGCCTGTGTCAGCTGTCATGGCCCGGCCGGCGTGGGCGTCGGCGACGGGTTTCCACCCCTGGCCGGACAATCTGCGGCCTACCTCGCGGCGCAGTTGAACGCCTGGCGCAGCGGCACGCGCCATAACGATCCGAATGATCTGATGGGCCATATCGCCAAATCCCTCAGCGCTGAAGAAGTGCAGGCCGTGGCCGCCTATTTTGCCTCGTTGAGCGGCCAGGAGGCCAAGCCATGAAGCGCTTCTTGTTTGCTCCGCTGCTGGGAAGCCTGATCGGCGTACCCGTCCATGCCGCCCCTATTGCCATGGAAGACCAGTCACAGTTGCAGCCAGCCGGCGCTCATGGGGCTGCCGTGCAGTTCCAGCCGCCCAAAGAAAGCGAGCTGCCGGACAACGCCTACGGCAAGCTGGTGAAACAGGGCTACGCGCTGTTTGTCGACACCAAGCGCCTGGCGCCGCAATTTGTCGGTAATGGCCTCAATTGCAGCAATTGCCACCTGGACCAGGGTCGCCTGGCCAATTCGGCGCCGCTGTGGGGTGCCTACCCGATGTACCCGGCGTATCGAAAAAAGAACGACAAGGTCAACACCTTCGCCGAGCGTTTGCAGGGCTGTTTCCAGTTCAGCATGAATGGCGGCACGCCACCGGCTGCAGACAGCCCGGAGATTACCGCGCTGTCGGTATATGCCTACTGGCTGGCGAGCAAGGCTCCCTTGGGCGTCGAACTGCCGGGCCGTGGCTACCCGGACGTGCCGGCACCCGCCAAGGGTTACGACCTGGCCCAGGGCGCAGAGGTCTACAAGGGCCAGTGCGCGGTGTGCCATGGCGCCGAAGGCCAGGGCCAGAAAGTGGGCGACAACTACGTGATGCCGCCGCTCTGGGGTAAAGACTCCTACAACTGGGGCGCCGGGATGCATCGAATCAATACGGCAGCGTCCTTCATCAAGCACAACATGCCCCTGGGCCAGGGCGGCAGCCTGACCGACCAGCAAGCCTGGGACGTGGCGGCCTACGTCAACCGTCACGAGCGTCCTCAGGACCCGCGCCTCGTGGACGGCTCCGTGGAGAAAACCCGGGTGAAGTTCCACGCCAATGACGGCGTCAATCTTTACGGGCAGACGGTCGATGGCGTACTGATTGGCCAAGGCATCCGTTAAACTGTCGATAACCCATAAAAAATGCCGCTGAATCAGCGGCATTGTCTTTTCGGAAACTCAGTCATGAAACGTGAGCAAGTCAGGGAACAGCATGCAGGGGGGCATATTTCTGCGACCCATGTGATTCAAAATCCCGCGGATACGGGCGAGTGGATCGTGTTCTTCAAGAAGAGCGGCGGTCGCAGTTACTTCCTGGTGGATGACCAGGATGAAGTCGAATCCTTCTCCCGCCTGGACGACTTGATCGAGACCATTCGCGGCCTGGGCATCAAGTTCGCCGAAATTCACATGTAATTATTTGCAGACCACCGTCACGCTGCGGGTCTTGTAGTTGCCGACATCCTTGCCCAGGGTCTTGTCGCTTTCTTTCAGGGCCGGTGTGCCTTCGGTGCCGACAATCCGGTAGCCGGTGCCCGCGCAGGACGCATCAGCCTTTTCATAACAGCTGGCCCAGGAGTTGGCTTCGCCGGAGCAGTCGATGGCCAGTCCTTGTTCGCCGTTCTTCAGGACCGTGTCGGAAGTGGTGGTGCAGCCACCGGTAAGCGCCAGTACCGCAATCAGTGCCAGGATCTTGTTCATGTAGGAGTCGTCATCAGGGTGTTGGAGGGGAGCGCTGACACTGTCGTGGGGCGTTACAGGCGAGATTATAGCGAACCGCCATCAACGTACAGACAAACACAAAAAAGCCCCGTCAAACGAGGCTTGATTGGCGTTACCGCGGTGTTACTTGGTTTTCGGACGCTTGCTCGACGCGTGGCCGGCCTCATCCACAAACACTTCGGCCACGGCACAGGCTTGAGCTTCGGTCGCGAATGCGCCGGCAACGCTGTCGCCATGGAAGTTGATCAAGTGCCAGCCGTCCGCTCGCTTGGTGATCAGGTAGCCGTTCACGCCTTTTGGTTCTGACATCTATCAATCTCGTTGTCTGGTTCAAGGGCGTAATGATAGCGCCAAACGGCGTGGGGCGGCGCAAGTTGTTGCAGGTCAGTGCCGATCGCCATAAAGCATGCTAAAAAGGTTGGAGCCCTTTGAATGACGGGCACAAGCCGACGATTTCTAACAGCGGCGAAGGTACTTGATTGAATGCCGGCGGAACTTACGCCGACATTTTTTCTCTATGTTGACATCGCAACGCCAGCAGGACCCATTGTAAGGTGACTGCGGCCTGATTAGACTGCGCCGAATTTCGTACGCACAGCCCTTTGTAAGGACTCATATGATCAAGAAATGCTTGTTCCCAGCAGCCGGTTACGGCACTCGCTTCCTGCCAGCGACCAAGGCCATGCCCAAAGAAATGCTGCCGGTGGTGAACAAGCCACTGATCCAGTATGGCGTGGAAGAAGCACTGGATGCCGGCCTGAACGAAATCTCGATCGTGACCGGCCGTGGCAAACGCGCCCTGGAAGACCACTTCGACATCAGCTACGAGCTGGAAAACCAGATCAAGGGCACCGACAAGGAAAAATACCTGGTCGGCATCCGTAAGCTGCTCGACGAGTGCTCGTTCTCCTACACCCGCCAGACCCAAATGAAAGGCCTGGGTCACGCGATCCTGACCGGTCGTCCGCTGATCGGTGACGAACCGTTCGCCGTGGTACTGGCCGATGACCTGTGTGTAAACCTGGAAGGCGACGGCGTCCTGACCCAGATGGTCAAGCTGTACCAGAAGTACCGTTGCACCATCGTCGCGGTTCAAGAGGTCGATCCTCAGGAAACCAACAAGTACGGCGTGATTGCCGGCGACGATATCGGTGATGGCCTGATCCGCGTACGCGACATGGTTGAAAAGCCAGCGCCGGAAGATGCTCCGTCGAACCTGGCGATCATCGGCCGCTACATCCTGACCCCGGACATCTTCAAGCTGATCGAAGAAACCGAGCCGGGCAAGGGTGGCGAGATCCAGATCACCGACGCCCTGCTGAAGCAGGCAAAAGACGGTTGCGTGATTGCCTACAAGTTCAAGGGTCGTCGTTTTGACTGCGGTGGCGCTGAAGGCTACATCGAAGCGACCAACTTCTGCTACGAGCACTTCTACAAGACTGGCAAGGCTTACTGATTTATCGTTGCCAGCCCGTTGAAAAAGCCTGCGAGTCGAAAGACCGCAGGTTTTTTTATGCCTTGCCCAAATAGCGGCTGGGGGCTTCGCCCAGTACCCGCTTGAACATTGCACCAAACGCATTGCCGTTGGCATAGCCCATGTCCCGTGCAATAGCCCCCAATGGTCGGCCCTGGGCTAACTGGCAAACGGCTTCGGCAATCCGTAGCTGCTGGCGCCATTGGTTGAAGCTCAGCCCGGTTTCATCCCGAAACCGCCGGCGCAGGGTGCGCACGCTGGCGCCGATGGATTCACTCCAGTCTTCCAGGGTGGCCGGGTTCGCCGGGTCTTCCAGAAGCATTTCACACACACTGAGCAGGCGTTTGTCCCGGGGCAATGGCAGGCTGCAGCCTTCGGTTTCAGTCGCGGATATCAACTGGTGCAGCAGCAATGGCGTGAGCAGGGCAGTGTGGGCGTCGGGTGCGAGCATGCCCAGAATCAGCTCCCGCAGCAGCGGCTCCACCCTGATCAATCGGCAGGATTGCCACGCCGTGGGTAATTGATCGCTTTCCACGTACAGTGCGCGCATCGCAACCTCACCGACCATGTGCAATTCATGGTCGACACCCGGCGCAATCCAAAAGCCGTATGCCGGCGGGACGGTCCAGGCGCCCATGCGGGTCAGCACCCGGATCACGCCTTGGGTGGCGTGCACCAGTTGGCCATATTCATGGCTGTGCCAAATCTCCCGTGCGCCATCGACATAGTCATGGGCCCGAACCCGCAATTCCTCGCTGGTGCTGCGAGCGGGCGCCCCAAAGCGTTTACGCCAGATGTTGTCCAATCAAGAATGATTCCTGAGATGTAGGTTGGAACGGTCATTAATTGACCCGTGCGCGTAGAAGAATGACCGGATCTTTAACGCGATTCAATATTAAATAAGAACGATTAACAAAAAGACTTTTCAAGGAATCGTCATGTCCGGTGCGTTGTCTTCTCCTCCGTTTTACCTTTCCAGGCTGGCGCTGGTGGTGTTGGCGCTTGCTCCTGTTGTGTGGGCCGATGACGCGCCCATCGTGTTGAAGGACACCGCGGTGACAGCCGCCGAGGCCGAGCCGGCAGAGGGCGTGGTGCCAGGCTATGTGGCGCGCAACACCACCGTGGGCACCAAAACCGGCGCGCCGATCGTGGAGACGCCGCAATCGATCTCGGTGGTCAGCCGCCAGCAGATGGATGACCAGGCGGCGCAAACCGTCGACCAGGCATTGCGCTACACACCAGGGGTTTACTCCCAGGATAACGACCTGCGGTTTGACCAGTTGAGCATTCGCGGCTTCGATGCCGACTCCTACCTCGACGGGCTCAAGCTCAATCGCACGACCTGGTTCGCTACGCCTCGGGTCGACCCTTGGTTTCTGGAGCGCATCGACGTGCTGCGCGGGCCAGCTTCCGTGCTGTACGGCCAGAGCGGGCCGGGCGGCCTGGTGGACATGCAGAGCAAGCGGCCGACGGATGAGCCACTGCACGTGTTGCAAATGAGCGTGGGCAATGACAACCGCTATCAGGCCGGCTTCGATTTTGGCGGGCGCCTGGACGAGCAGGGCGATGTGACCTATCGGCTGACCGGGCTGGGCCGCATGGCCGATACCCAGACCGATCACATCAAGGACCAGCGCATCGCCATCGCGCCGGCCATCACCTGGAACATCGACGACGACACCAGCCTGACCCTGCTGGCCAACTATCAATACGACCCGGAAGGTGGGCTGTTCAACCCGGTACCCGCGTATGGCACCGCGCTGCACAACCCGAATGGGCGCTTGCGCCCCGATGATTACCTGGGCGACCCGGACCGCGATCGCTTCAAGCGCAATCAGTTTTCCCTGGGCTACGCGTTCAGCCACCGGTTCAACGACACCTGGAGCTTTCGCCAGCACCTGCGCTATATGCATGATGACGTCGACTACTACCAGACTTCCCTCACCGGGCCGCTGGACGCCAACCTTGCCACCGCGCCGCTCTGGGCCAACGTCAATCATGAGCACCTTGGCCAGTTCGCCCTTGATAACCAGTTGCAGTCCGACTTCAGCACCGGCCCGGTCAAGCACACTGTGCTGATGGGGGCGGACTTCCAGCGGCTGTTGCAGACCATCAACCGGGGCGGTCAGTATTTCCCGAGTGCGATCAATATCTACAACCCCGACTTCAGCGCCTTGCCGAGGGTGCCGGTGTCCATCAACCAATACACCACCCAGAGCCAGTTTGGCGTGTACCTGCAGGACCAGCTCAGCTTCGACCATTGGCGCTGGCTGATCGGTGTGCGGCAAGACTGGGCGCGTACCTACGACAATCAGGACAGCGCGTTGACCGGCGCCAACCTGAGCAACACGCGCCAGCACGACGAGAAACTCACCTGGCGTTCGGGCCTGAGCTACGTGTTTGATAACGGCGTTGCGCCGTATGTCAGCTACAGCGAATCGTTCCAGCCGCAACTGGGCACTGACCGGCTGGGCGCGACATTTGTGCCGACCACCGGCAAGCAGTACGAAGCCGGCGTTAAATACCAGCCTGTGGGCTCCCGCAGCCTGTACAGCGCGGCAGTGTTCGACCTGCGTCAGCAAAACGTCCTGACCACCGACGATGTCGACCCCAATTTTGCCACCCAGAAAGGCGAAATCCGCTCCCGCGGCATCGAGCTGGAAGCCCATGCCGAGGTCACCTCGAACCTCAGCCTGATCGGTTTTTACACCTGGATGGACCAGCGCATCCTCAAATCCAATGACGGCGACCAGGGCGAACACCCGACCGGCATCCCGGGCAAGAGTGCCTCGCTGTGGGCGGACTACACCTTCCACGACGGCCCGCTGCAGGGCGTCGGTTTCGCGGCGGGTGCGCGCTATTTCGGGCCGAGCTACGGCAGCGCCGACAACACGCTGGAGGTGTCATCGCGCACGCTGTTTGATGCCGCGGCGCACTATGACGTGCAGAACTGGCGCCTGGCCCTCAACGCCAGCAACCTGTTCAACAAGGAATACCTGGCCTACTGCAGCAACGGTTTCCTTTGCTACTGGGGCGCAACCCGTTCGTTGCAGGCCAGCGCGACGTATCGCTGGTAAGGCGCTGACCTCTGGCGCGGCAGCAGGTATGCTGTTGTCCTGCCGAGGAGAGTGAAATGGCCTACGATTTTGACCTTTATGTAATTGGTGCCGGTTCCGGCGGTGTGCGCGCTGCACGATTCGCTGCGGGTTTTGGCGCCAAAGTGGCAGTGGCTGAAAGCCGCTACCTGGGCGGTACCTGCGTGAATGTGGGCTGCGTGCCGAAGAAACTGTTGGTATACGGCGCGCATTTCGCCGAAGACTTCGAGCAGGCCAGCGGTTTTGGCTGGTCCCTGGGTGAGGCGAATTTCGATTGGGCGACCCTGATCGCCAACAAGGATCGTGAAATCAACCGCCTCAATGGCATCTACCGCAACCTGCTGGTCAACAGCGGCGTGGCCCTGCACGAAGGGCATGCGCGGCTGGTGGACCCGCACCAGGTAGAAATCAACGGCGAGCGTTTTACCGCCAAGCACATTCTGGTGGCCACCGGTGGCTGGCCGCAGATCCCGGACATCCCGGGGCGCGAGCACGCCATTGGCTCCAATGAGGCGTTCTTCCTCAAGGAGCTGCCCAAGCGTGTGCTGGTAGTCGGCGGTGGCTATATCGCCGTCGAGTTCGCCGGGATTTTCCATGGCCTGGGCGCACAGACTTCGCTGCTGTATCGCGGCGACCTGTTCCTGCGCGGTTTTGACGGCTCGGTGCGCACGCACTTGAAGGAGGAGCTGACCAAGCGCGGCCTGGACCTGCAGTTCAACGCCGACATCGAGCGTATCGACAAGCAGGCCGATGGCAGCCTCAAGGCCACCTTGAAAGATGGCCGCGTGCTGGAAGCCGATTGCGTGTTCTACGCCACCGGCCGACGCCCGATGCTCGATAACCTGGGGCTGGAAAACACTGGCGTCAAGTTGGACAAGCGCGGCTTTGTCGAAGTGGATGAGCTGTACCAGACCGCCGAACCGTCGATCCTGGCGATTGGTGATGTGATCGGCCGCGTGCAACTGACGCCAGTGGCCCTGGCTGAAGGCATGGCCGTGGCACGTCGCTTGTTCAAGCCTGAGCA
This sequence comes from Pseudomonas sp. D4002, assembly GCF_013385665.1. Classification (NCBI taxonomy): domain Bacteria; kingdom Pseudomonadati; phylum Pseudomonadota; class Gammaproteobacteria; order Pseudomonadales; family Pseudomonadaceae; genus Pseudomonas; species Pseudomonas sp. D4002. The sequence goes on along the minus strand of NZ_JACAPN010000012.1, from coordinate 111,150 downwards.
ATATCGTCCGGTGGACTACGCGATGATCCCGACGGCGGTGTTCAGCCTGCCGAATATCGGCACCGTGGGCCTCAGCGAAGAGCAGGCCCGTGAAGACGGGCACAAGGTGCAGGTGTTCGAAAGCCGCTTCCGGCCGATGAAACTGACCCTGACCGACTGCCAGGAAAAGACCCTGATGAAGCTGGTGGTCGACGCCGAGACCGACAAGGTCCTGGGTTGCCACATGGTCGGCCCCGACGCTGGCGAGATCGTGCAGGGCCTGGCGATCGCGCTCAAGGCGGGCGCGACCAAGCAGCATTTCGATGAAACCATCGGCGTGCACCCAACGGCGGCGGAAGAGTTCGTCACCATGCGCACGCCAGTGGCGCAGTAATCAGCCCTCGTTAGTTGCTTCCGGCGCCGTCGCAACGGCGGCTGCCAGGCGCAGCGCATCAATACTGGCCTGGGCCTTGACCAGGTCCAGTTCCAGGGTTTTGTTGGCCTTCTGATGCTCGGCCAGCGCTTCCTGGCGCGCCTGATTCTCCAGTTGGGCAACCCGCAAGCGCTCCTGCAACAGGGTACGCTCGCTGTCGATCACGCTCACTTGCTCGCTCAATTGACGCTGCTGTTCGCGGTCCTGGCGAGCCTGTTCCTGCAGTGCGCTCAATTCCTTCACGGTCACCCGATGCTCGATCAGCAGGCGCTCGTTATCGCGGTGCAACTGAGTGATTTCATCCTGGCGCACCATCGCGCTCTGCTGGGCCTGGCGCAGCTCTGCCTGGACCTGCTGCAACTGGCCTTCATGGCGACGCTGTTCCTGCTCACGCTGGTCCTTGATCGCATTGCGGTAATGCTCCAGGGCGTCCCGGGCATGCAGGTGCTTCTCTTCCAGTGAGCGAATCTGCTCGTCCTTGTCGTTGATCCGCAACTCGTAATCGCTGCACGCCTGGCTCAGCCCGGCGTTGCGGGTTTGCTCGGTTTGCAGGCTGGAGCGAGTGCTTTGCAAGGCCGCGCTTTCATCGGCCAGGGCGGCGGACTGGATATCGAACTGCTGCTTGAGCTGGGAGTGGGCCGCTTCCAGCTCCTCAACCTGGGCGAGCAGGGCGGTTTTCTGTTGCTGGAACTGCGCCAGGGCCAGGTCGATAGGCTCCTGGGCCTTCTCCTTCAGGCGCTGGGCCAGTCGCGCCACCAGTTCACCCAGTTCGTCGTCAATGGGCGCTTCGGTGATGGTCTGACGGGTTTCGCTTTCGTCCAGCTCCTTCAGATAGCGATGAATCGTGGTTTTCGAGCCGGTATTGCCCATCTCGATGCGTACTGCATCGATGCTCGGGTTTTCGCCACGGGCAAGGATCGCCAGGCGTGCCGTTTGAACTACTGCTTTATTGATGCCGCCGCGAGCCATGGAGTCTCCGTCGATTTGGTACTGTGGTACGTAGTATGTATATACGTACTATATCACGATTGTTTTAAAGCCGAAATTGATGATTTATCAGATGGGATATTGGCGTATTATCCCGTGTGATACAGGTTTTGAAATGGACAACAGCCAATGGCAGTACGGGCATGAGTGAGCTGGACCGTTATCTGAATGCGGCCACCCGCGATAACACCCGCCGCAGCTATCGAGCGGCAATCGAGCATTTCGAGGTGAATTGGGGTGGATTCCTGCCGGCGACCAGCGACAGCGTGGCGCGCTATCTGGTGGCGCATGCGGGCGTGCTGTCGGTCAACACGTTGAAGCTGCGTTTATCGGCGCTGGCCCAGTGGCACACCAGCCAGGGGTTTCCTGATCCGACCAAGGCGCCAGTGGTGCGCAAAGTCCTGAAAGGCATTCGCGCCCTGCACCCGGCTCAGGAAAAACAGGCGGAGCCATTACAGCTGCAGCACCTGGAGCAGGTCATCCAGTTCCTCGAACAGGAAGGCCACGACGCCCGAGGCGCAGAAGACCATCCCCGATGGCTGCGGGCCAAGCGTGACGCAGCGTTGATCCTGCTGGGTTTCTGGCGTGGCTTTCGCAGTGATGAGTTATGCCGGTTGAATATCGAGCACGTGCAGGCGGTGCCCGGTTCGGGCATCACCCTGTATCTACCGCGCAGCAAAAGCGATCGGGAAAATATCGGCCGCACCTACCAGACGCCGGCGCTGTTGCGGCTGTGCCCGGTGCAGGCCTATAGCGAATGGCTCAGCGCTTCAGCGCTGGTGCGCGGCCCGGTGTTTCGCGGCATTGATCGCTGGGGCAACCTGGGCGAGGAGGGCTTGCACGCCAACAGCGTGATCCCGCTGTTGCGCCAGGCGCTGGAGCGTGCCGGGATTGCGGCCGATCAGTACACCAGCCACTCCCTGCGCCGGGGCTTCGCTACCTGGGCTCATCGCAGTGGCTGGGACTTGAAGTCGTTGATGACTTACGTCGGCTGGAAAGACATGAAATCGGCCATGCGCTATGTTGAAGCGACGCCCTTTCTCGGCATGACCCGGGCATCCCTCGAGTGATTCAAGGTTTCTTCTATTAATACAGTCTCTTGATAGTGAAAACCAATCGTCAGCATCAGGTTTGCCAATGAGCCATCGGCCGGGAGAGTGGGTAGGATTCACCTCATCAACTTACTAAGCCCTTCTACAAACCTGACGGAGAGTCAACGATGCCTATCATCAACAGCCAAGTAAAACCGTTCAAAGCTACCGCCTACAAAAACGGCAACTTCGTAGACGTGACTGATGCTGACCTGAAAGGCAAATGGTCTGTCGTCTTCTTCTACCCAGCCGACTTCACCTTCGTCTGCCCAACCGAACTGGAAGACCTGGCTGACAACTACGCCGAATTCCAGAAACTGGGCGTCGAAATCTACAGCGTTTCCACCGACACCCACTTTGCCCACGCTGCCTGGCACAACACCTCGCCAGCCATCGGCAAAATCCAGTACACCATGATCGGCGACCCGACCCTGACCATCTCCCGCAACTTCGACGTGCTGATCGAAGAAGCTGGCCTGGCAGACCGTGGCACCTTCGTGATCAACCCTGAAGGCCAGATCAAAATCGTTGAACTGAACGATGGCGGCGTTGGCCGTGACGCTTCCGAGCTGCTGCGCAAAATCAAGGCGGCCCAGTACGTTGCTGCTCACCCGGGCGAAGTCTGCCCAGCCAAGTGGAAAGAAGGCGAGGCCACCCTGGCTCCGTCCCTGGACCTGGTCGGCAAGATCTAAGTCTGTGAAATGCCAAGGGCGGGTTACCGCACCTAAGTAAGCTGCATCCGCCCTCGAAACGCCCGGGCGAGATTCGCTCGGGCGTTTTTTTGTCTGCAATAAACCGAATTAATAGGAAATCGCCCGTATGTTGGACGCCAATCTTAAAGCTCAGTTGAAGTCATACCTGGAACGGGTCACCCAGCCGATCGAGATCGTCGCCTCCCTCGATGACGGTGCGAAATCCCAGGAAATGCTTGCCCTCTTGCAGGATGTAGCCAGCCTTTCGACGCTGATTACCCTGAAAAGCGATGGCAATGATGCGCGCAAGCCATCGTTCTCCATCAACCGCCCGGGTGCCGATATCAGCCTGCGTTTTGCCGGCATCCCAATGGGCCATGAATTCACTTCGCTGGTGTTGGCGCTGCTGCAAGTCGGCGGCCACCCCTCGAAGGCCAGTGTCGAAGTGATTGAACAGATTCGCGCCCTTAAAGGCGAGTTCAGCTTCGAGACTTACTTCTCGCTGTCGTGCCAGAACTGCCCGGACGTGGTCCAGGCGCTGAACCTGATGGCAGTACTGAACCCGAACATCCGCCACGTCGCCATCGACGGTGCGCTGTTCCAGGCTGAAGTCGATGATCGTCAGATCATGGCCGTGCCCAGCGTTTACTTGAATGGTGTGAACTTCGGCCAGGGCCGCATGGGCCTGGAAGAAATCCTCGCCAAGCTCGACACCAGCGGTATCGAAAAAGCCGCCGAGAAAATCAGCGCCAAAGATGCGTTCGACGTACTTGTCGTCGGCGGTGGCCCAGCGGGTTCGGCAGCGGCTATCTACGCTGCACGTAAAGGCATCCGTACCGGTGTTGCAGCCGAGCGATTCGGCGGGCAGGTGCTGGACACCATGTCGATCGAGAACTTTATCTCGGTACAGGAAACCGAAGGGCCGAAACTCGCCAGCGCCCTGGAGGCCCACGTGCGTCAGTACGACGTGGACATCATGAACCTGCAGCGTGCTACTGCGCTGATCCCGGCGAAAAACAACGGTGAGCTGCACGAAATCCGTTTCGAAAGCGGTGCGACCCTCAAGTCCAAGACCGTGATCCTGGCCACCGGTGCCCGCTGGCGTGAAATGGGTGTACCGGGCGAGCAGGAATACAAGGCCAAAGGCGTGTGCTTCTGCCCGCACTGCGACGGCCCGCTGTTCAAGGGCAAGCGCGTGGCGGTGATCGGCGGCGGTAACTCCGGCGTTGAAGCAGCCATCGACCTGGCCGGTATCGTCAGCCACGTGACCTTGCTTGAGTTTGACAGCAAGTTGCGCGCCGACGCCGTGTTGCAGCGCAAGCTGTACAGCCTGCCGAACGTTGACGTGATTACGAGCGCGCTGACCAGTGAGGTCAAGGGGGATGGCCAGAAAGTTACCGGCCTGGCCTACAAGGATCGCGACAGTGGCGAATTCAAGACTATCGACCTGGAAGGCATCTTTGTACAGATCGGTTTGCTGCCCAACACCGACTGGCTCAAAGGCACTGTGGAGTTGACTCCACGTGGCGAGATCATTGTCGATGCACGTGGTGAGACTTCGCTGCCAGGCGTTTTTGCCGCCGGCGACGTAACGACTGTGCCGTACAAGCAGATCGTGATTGCAGTAGGCGAGGGCGCCAAGGCTTCCCTGAGTGCTTTCGATCACCTGATCCGCACTTCCGCCCCGGCGTAAATTCCGACCCGGAAATGAAAAACCCCATGAGTGATCATGGGGTTTTTTATTGCCGGCGGAACCTTACAGCGGCGTTGGCTGAATGATTTCAACCCAGTACGCATCCGGGTCTTTCACGAAGGCCAGGCTTTTCATGCGGCCGTCACTCAGGCGCTTCTGGAAGTCGCAGCCCAGTTCTTCAAAGCGCGCGCAGGCAGCAACGATGTCCGGCACCGAGATGCAGATATGGCCAAAGCCACGCGGGTCGGTGTTGCCGTTGTGGTAGGCAAAGTCCGCGTCGTTTTCGGTGCCGTGGTTGTGGGTCAGTTCGAGGATGCCCGGGATCGACTTCATCCACTGGGTGCGGGCGGCAGCGTCGGCCGGGATCTGGGCCTTGTCGACCAGGGCCAGGAAGTACAGGCTGAATTCGGCTTCCGGGAAGTCACGTTTTTCAACCAGGGAAAAACCCAGTACGCGGGTGTAGAAATCCAGCGACTTGGTGATGTCCTTGACCCGCAGCATGGTGTGGTTGAATACGAAGTTCGTGGTGGCGGCGTCAGGCTGGGCGGTGACGCCCGGGAAAGTGTTCAGTTCGTGCAGGCTCATGGGCCCTCCAGAGAAAAATGGGGCAAACGTGGCTCCGGTTGGAGCATCCCTTGGCTTGCGGCTGGCATCCGTGCAGCCGGTCCATGATACGCAGCCCTGCCGGTTGCGCCAAATGAAAAAGGTCACGCAACCCTTGCGGCCAGCGGGTGCAGGGGCCCAAACTTTGTCGCTTGAACCTTGAGTGTTTTTCGTAATGACCGGATTTCGCGCACCGTTGTTGAGTACCCTGGGCCTGTTGCTGGGCAGCACCGCTGCATGGGCGGCTGACCCGGAAATTCATTGGCCCAGCGGCTGGCAGGTAGAGGAAGTGGCGCCCGACGACCAGGCCCCGGCGCAACCGTCGGCGGTGTCCCGCCAGCGGGCCATAAAGAATGATGAGAATGGCGCGACCTTGATGGTCATGGAGTTGACGGGCACGCCAATCGAAGCGGGGCATACGGTCAACCTGCAAGGCGTGCTGCTGGAAATGCGCAAATCCATCCAGAAGGACTTTGCCCAGGGTGGTTATCAAAGTGTGTGCACCAAGACGCACCCCACAACATTGAGCCGGCTTGAGGCATTGGAAACTACCTGTGTAATCACCGAGAACGGTCGGCATGTGCTGTCGCAAACGTTGGTGGGGGCTGTCGATACCGATAAGGCCTATGTTTTTTCATACGCAGGCCAGGCCGACGCTTACGAATCAAGCAAGGATGAAGTCAGTTCGGTGCGTGACAGCCTTAAACTTTGAGCGTTGTAGGCATAGGGACAAATAAGTCGATTTGAACAAAGTGAAATGTTTTTTAAAGTTCGTTTTTGAAAGTGCCAGCGTCCTGATTTGTTTCACTATCGATGCCTGTAAACAAAAAAGCCCTGCATGTGCAGGGCTTTTCTTAGTGCGTTTGTACTAGCCGCAAAGCATTAGCCGCGAAGCCAGGAGTCTACTGTGGCTGCGCCGTACTGTTCTTTCCACGCCTTCAGGCCGCGATGGTTGCCGCCCTTGGTTTCGATCAGTTCACCCGTGTGCGGGTTGTGGTAAACCTTGACGACGCGGGCACGGCGCTGTTTGGGTGCGGCAGCGACGGAAGCGCCGGACTTGCCCGGGTTAGGATCCAGGATGGAGATGATGTCGCGCAGGCTTTTGCCGTAGGTCTTCATCAGCCCTTGCAGCTTTTCTTCGAATTCGATTTCTTTCTTCAAACCAGCATCGTTCTTCAGGGATTCCAGCTGGGCAAGCTGCTCTTGAAGGGCTTTTTCTGCTGCGCGAAATTCGGCGAGTCTGGACAAAATCTATACTCCAATAGTGTATTTGGCTGATATCTACTGCAAACAAAGCGATAAGCCAAGAGCCTTAAGGCGACTCAATGAAAGTGGCCTTCCTGCCAATTCAGCACAGGCAGGAAAAATTGTAGTAGTTAATCAGTCATGAGTAAATCATGTCTTTTGTATAAATAACAATATTTCCGTTGAAGTGGCTGGCTATTCAATGGCTGTTCAGGAATCTAATGAACTCGTCGCAAGGTACAGGCTTGCCAAACAGGTAGCCTTGCAAGAAATCAACGCCTTGGGCCGCCAGATAGTCGCATTGTTCTTGTGTTTCGACGCCTTCGGCAACGATGCCCAGGTCCAGCTTGGCAGACAGTTCAATGATGCTGTCGAGTATATGCCGCGAGAGTGCATCAACACCGATCATTGCCACGAAGCTTTGATCTATCTTCAAGTAATCGACATTGAAGTTGCGCAAATAACCCAGGCTGGAGTGGCCGGTGCCAAAGTCGTCGATCGCGATCATTACCCCCATTTCATGCAGCGCCTGGAACAGCTGGCGGGTGATATCCGTGGGCTCGATCAACTCGCGCTCGGTCAACTCAAGGACCAGGATCACCTTGCCCGGCGGGAAGGCAGCGAGGAACTCCCGGCAGTCCTCCACCAGCCCCAGGTCGTGACAATGGCGAGCGGTAATGTTGATGCCCACGTGAAAATTGTCGGCAAACTGCGCGGTGTGGGGCGCCAACTGTGCGGCGGTCTGGCGCATCAGGGCGCGGGTCATCGGTACGATCAGGCCCGAATGTTCGGCCAGGGGAATGAACAGGTCCGGGCGCACCAGGCCTTCCCTGGGATGATTCCAGCGCATCAGCACTTCACAGCCGGCCCACTGCCGGATGTTGTCGCCACGCACCACTGGCTGGTAATAGGGCACAAATTCATTGGCGCCCAGGGCCCGTTGCAGTTCCAGGGTCGGTGCCGATGAGCGCTTTTGCAGCCAGTGGGCGAGGATGCCTGCCAGCACGCCGAAAAACACCACCAGAACGAACAGTGCAGGATACCGCGCCTGCATGTAGCGCCAGGTTTCACCCTCCGGCATCCCGGCTTCCACGCTGTAGGTATACCGTGTGGAGTCGAGATGATGATGCGCGACGGAAAATGTCGGCAGCGCTGTGCTGTGCACCTTGCCATCCGCCGCCAGCCAGTTAGGCCCCACCTGCAACACCAGGTCGGTATATCGGCTGATCAGGCGCAACGCGTTGGTCAAGTGGTAGCCATCAATGGAGGCGAAGGCCCCCCGGTCTCCCTCGGTGAGGCGATACACCAGCAATGCGGTGTCGGGTGTCACCGGGTTGCCTTTCATCAGCCAGAGACGACCGCCGACGTAGTCCTCAGGGTTGACCGGTGACTGGTAGTTGCCACCAAACAACGAGCTGCAATAGATGTTGCGCTGCCAGGACAAGGTGGTGGCGCGCACGAAAGGCCGGCGGGTGACCTGTTCCCGCAGCTTCAGTTGAGTCGGGTTATCACATTCATGGCCGGCCAGTGGCAGCAGGTCCTGGGCGGCGAGGGCGGTGTTGTCGAGCATCAGGTCAAACTGGCGCACGGCCTCCTGGGCGGTTTGCGCGGTGCTGTGCTCGAGGGTGCGCCCGGCTTGCCAATACAGGATAAGCACACCCAGCAAAATGGGCAGCGCGCCACTGAGCAGGGTGATCAGGTGGCGAGTGGAGGCCTTTCGGGGGCCTTTGACGGTCAGTGGCATTTGCGCAGCCTGTAGCGAAAGAGGGCAATAGGACGCTCAAATGCGGTCGGGACAACCTCGGTGGCCTTCCAACAAAGCGTATCGGTATTGGCCATGATAGATGGCGGCAGGCGTCTGTGCATGTTCAATAAAGCTTCAACCGTGTGGCCAGTTGAATAAATGCCAGGGTTGCCGGTGAGGACTGCCGACGGTCCAGTACCGCCAGCCCCACCTGGCGTTTGACGGCAGGCTTGAGCGGTTTGATCAGGTAATCCGCCTGCGTGGATTCAGGCAGCGACAACTCGGCGACAATGGTCACGCCGTCGCCCCGGCGCACGGTGTCCAGGGTGCTGAGCAGCTGTGAGCAGCGGTAACGCACATCCGGCTGCAACCCTGCACCGACGAACAGCCTTGAGACCAGTTCGGCCGAACCGGCCTGGGTCAGGATAAAAGGTTCACCACACAGCGCTTTCAGGCTGACACTTGGCTGCGCGCCCAAGTGATGCCCCAAGGGCAGCAGCGCGACCAGTTGGTCCTCAATCAACGGGAACGTATCGAAGCGCTCTTCAGGCAGCACCACAAACCCAACGTCGACGCGCCGCTCTTCCAGCCACTGCGTCACCTGGCGATCGGGGCCTTCGTCGACATGCACCTCGATGCCCGGATGCTGCTCGCGAAAATGCTGCAGGATCGCGGGCAACAAGCGAATCGATGAGGTCGGCCCGAACGAGCCGATGCGCAGCGTGCCGCGCTTCATCCCGCGGGCATCGGCGGCTTCCTGTTGCAGCGTGTTGGCCAACCCGAGCATGGCCCGGGCGCGCAACAGCAGTTGTTGGCCGATATCGCTGAGTTCGACCTGGGACTGATGACGTCGGATCAACTCCACACCCAGTTCCTGCTCCAGGGATTTGATCGCATGGGACACCGCCGATTGGCTGATGCCCAGGCGATTGGCGGCGCTGGTGAAACCTTGCAGTTCGGCCACCAGGGAAAAGATTTCCAGTTGGGTAAGGGTCATGAGTATTTACTCATTTTACGATGATCGGGGATTAGCCAAACAATAAGCCAATCCCGTGTCTTGTGAGTAGAAATCTGATGAACCCGAGCCCTGACCGTCTGACGTATCTGAAGCTGGCGGCCGTGACCATGATCTGGGGCGGCACCTTCGTTGCCGGGCGCTATCTGGCGGCAGGCCTGGACCCACTGTTGGCGGCGACCGTGCGCTTTGCACTGGCCAGCCTGGCGCTGCTGGCCTTCCTGGGCGCCGCGCGTATTCGCCTGGTGCGTCCGACCACCGCGCAATGGGTGCAATTAATGGTGCTGGGCTTTTTCGGGATATTTTTCTACAACCTGTGTTTTTTCTACGGCCTGCATTACATCAATGCGTCCCGGGCGTCGTTGATCGTGGCGCTGAACCCGGCAGTGATTGGCCTGGTCTCGTGGCTGCTGTTCAAGGAACGCCTGGGCTGCTTCAAGCTGGTGGGGATCGCGCTGTGCCTGGGTGGCGCAGGGCTGGTGATCGTCAGTCGCAACCCGCAGTTGCTGCAGGGCACGGCAGATGCGTGGGTAGGCGACTTGCTGATTTTCGGCTGCGTGGTGGGGTGGGGCGTGTACTCGCTGTTTTCCCGGGGTCTCAACCAGCGCCTGGGGCCATTGCAAACCGTGACCTGGTCGATCCTGCTGGGCACGCTGATGCTGACGATCACCACGCTGGTGGCGGGTCGGCTAACGATGGCAGCATTGGGCCGGATTGATCTGCCCCAACTGATGAGTTTGCTGTACCTGGGCGTGCTGGGTTCGGCACTGGCCTACATCGGCTACTACGATGGCCTGCGCCGCATCGGCGCCACCCGTGCGGGTGTATTTATCGCCCTCAATCCGCTGACGGCAGTGATCTGCGGCGCATTGCTGCTTGGCGAGCAACTGACCGTGCCGATGCTGCTGGGTGGGGCGGTCATCCTGCTGGGCATCTATCTGTGCAACAAACCCCTTGCGCGGGCCAGGGCAATGGGGATTTGATAAGAGTACGGACAAATCTGTTTACGCTGTGTAGAATCGATTTACGCATACAAGAATAAGGACTTGCGCTAACGCAAGCCTCGCCCGTCAGAGACTGATGTAACCATGAAGCTACTCGGGTCCCCCCTCATCTTTGGTGACTTCCTCGCCCGCAGCGTGCGGGGTATCTCCTGTGCGCCACCCGCTGACCTCATCCTTGCTCGCAAATAAACATTTGTTAATTACAAGAATGATGATGAGGCACCGAAAATGGCAGACCTGTACGAAAACCCAATGGGCCTGATGGGCTTTGAGTTCATCGAATTCGCATCGCCAACCCCGGGCACCCTGGAGCCGATCTTCGAGATCATGGGCTTCACCAAGGTCGCGACCCACCGTTCCAAGAACGTACACCTGTACCGGCAGGGCGAGATCAACCTGATCCTCAACAACGAACCCAACAGCATCGCCTCCTACTTTGCGGCCGAGCACGGCCCGTCGGTGTGCGGCATGGCGTTTCGCGTCAAGGACTCGCAACAGGCCTACAACCGGGCCCTGGAACTGGGCGCCCAGCCTATCCATATCGAAACCGGCCCGATGGAGCTGAACCTGCCGGCGATCAAGGGCATTGGCGGCGCGCCGCTGTACCTGATCGACCGCTTTGGTGAAGGCAGCTCGATCTATGACATCGACTTCGTGTACCTCGAAGGTGTCGAGCGCAACCCGGTGGGCGCGGGCCTCAAGGTCATCGACCACTTGACCCACAACGTGTACCGCGGCCGCATGGCCTACTGGGCGAACTTCTACGAGAAGCTGTTCAATTTCCGTGAGGCGCGCTATTTCGACATCAAGGGCGAATACACCGGCCTGACCTCCAAGGCCATGAGCGCCCCGGACGGCATGATCCGCATCCCGCTGAACGAAGAATCGTCCAAGGGTGCCGGGCAGATCGAAGAGTTCCTGATGCAGTTCAACGGCGAGGGCATCCAGCACGTTGCCTTCCTCACCGATGACCTGGTCAAGACCTGGGATGCGTTGAAGAAGATCGGCATGCGCTTCATGACCGCGCCGCCAGACACCTATTATGAGATGCTCGAAGGCCGCCTGCCGAACCACGGCGAGCCGGTGGATCAACTGCAGGCACGGGGCATCCTGCTGGACGGCTCGTCAGTGGCGGGGGACAAGCGCCTGCTGCTGCAGATATTCTCGGAAACCCTGATGGGCCCGGTGTTCTTCGAGTTCATCCAGCGTAAGGGTGACGACGGCTTTGGTGAAGGCAACTTCAAGGCGCTGTTCGAATCCATCGAGCGCGACCAAGTGCGTCGTGGTGTGTTGACCGCTGACTGATCGCCTGGGCGATACACAAAAAAGCCCGACCGGGATTGCACCCGGCCGGGCTTTTTGTTGCCCGGCAGAAACATCGGGACATAGGCGGTTGCTAGCGGCCAGGAACGGAATTCACTGCCAGCGTTACTCAGTGTCATATGCCCAGTTGAGGTTCATGTATGACAGTCATTGCGCACACCGGTAGTCCACCTCCAGGTTTGAATCAGGCAGCAGCCGTCAACGACGAACCGGCCATCAGTCCCTTGGCCCCAACTGTTCCCTCCCCATTAAGTCCTGCCACTGTCGCCCGCGTGACGTTTTCCTCGAACGTGGAATGGAGCAGTGCGCAGGGCGAGCTGACCGCCGCAGGCGTCGAACTGGCCAATGCCGTATTGGCCCCGGGTACCTCATCAACCGTCGGTGCGCAGGTCTGCACGTTCGCGGTGGACGGGATCCAGTCGAGCGACATTCTGGTGGTCAAACGCGTACCCGCCTCTGAAACCGGAACGAATGTCCTGTTGTACATTCCTGACGTGGAGGGCAATTCGTTCTTCGAATTCAATAACCTTGAAGAAATGAACGCCTGGCTCAAAGAGGTCGCCACCGACCCTGACAAGTTGGATGTATTTGCCGGGCATTTTTCCCGCAATGCACCTGCCGATCAGACAAAGCGGGTAAAAGACACGATGACGCGCTTCGCAGCAGGCGATACCAATGCCGTGGTCGGGCCTTTTGGCTACGAAAAGGGCGATATCTTCAATCGCCTGGACAAGCACACAAGCGTCCCGCCGGTACCGGTCAACGGGCTGACGGGGACCTACCTGAAAGTTGAGACCCGTGATGGCCGGGTGACTTTCGCAGGCACACGTCCGGACGGAGAAACCGTACTCTATCAGTACGATGCCTACGGCAACTTCCATGGAGGAGGTAACAAGGGCAACTTCTACTTTGTGAAAAACGGCCTGAACAATGACCAGCCGCTGTCGCCTGTTTCGCGAGAGCAATACTTGAAAACGGTCGTCAGTGTCAGCCTGGATAATGTGGGTGCCAACGATTTATGGGGGCTGTTCGACGAGTTCATCCGCCAACTGAAGAATCCGGGTTCAGGCATTGGGACGGCCTTGATCGCACTGGGCGTGCCTGAGGATGTGGCGCAGTCCATCGAAAAAATCGTCAAAAACCCCGTCACCGGCACCTTGCTTGAACTCAACCATGGCAACCGGCTCGGTAAGCTGTTTGGCGTTGAAAAGGCGCAAATGGACGCCGCACTGACGCAAATAGGCGACGAAATCCAAGGCAGGATTCCGTATTACGGGGCCATCCGAGGGGGGTTGTCGCAAACGGCTGTAATGCTCGAAATGGCAGCAAAAAAAAGCGCTGTCAGGCCTTCTGCTGACGCACCAAATGCTTGAAGCCTTCAAACACCAGCACCATCACCGCGAGCCAGATCGGAAGATACGTCAGCCATTCCCCCGCCTTGATGCTTTCGCCCAACAACAAGGCCACGCCGAGCAGCAGCACCGGTTCTACATAGCTGAGCAGCCCGAACAGGCTGAAGGCCAACAAGCGGCTGGCGACGACGTAGCACACCAGCGCCGACGCACTGATCAAGCCCAGCATCGGGATCAAGGCGTACAAGCCCTTGTGGGCGTCGAGCACGGCAAAACCCTGTTCGCCGCTTTGCACGAACCACAGTGCCACCGGCAACATCAGCGCCATATCGAGCCACAGCCCGCCGAGGTGGTCGGTCTTCAGGCGTTTGCGCAGTACGAAGTAAACCGGGTAGCCGATGATCACTACCAGGGTTGCCCAGGAGAATCCGCCCACCTGATACAACTCGTTCAGCACACCAGCACCGGCGAAGAACACCGCAATCTTTTGCAGGCGTGACAATTGTTCGCCATACACCAGCCGACCGGTCAGCACCATCGTCAATGGCAGCAGGAAATAGCCCAACGATACATCCAGGCTGCGACCGTTGAGCGGCGCCCACATGAACAGCCACAACTGCACCCCCAGCAAGGCCGAAGACACCACGACCCCGCCGATCAGCGCGGGTTTGGCCGCAACCAGCCGAACCAGTTCCCACACCCGTCGCCACTCGCCGCTGACAATCATGAACACGGTCATGCAGGGCACCGTCAACAACATGCGCCAGCCGAAGATCTCCAGGCCGCTCAAGGGCGTAAGCAGCGACGTGAAGTAATACATCACGGCAAACAACACCGAGGCCAAGACCGATAACACAACACCTTTAGACACACTGTCCTCACGAAAGCCGATTGATACAAAAGAAGGGGGGATTTCAGGGAGGGAATATAGTGCTTTTGAGGTGAGATGTTTGCTCTGTTTTGGAGCGGTTTATGGGAGGATTTCTCAGGTCCCCCCATAAAAGGGACTTATGGCCGGGCAACTCGCCCCGACACAAAGTGGCTCACATCATTGAACCCTGGCGTCGACGCATGCCCTGGCGTGACCAGCGAGTCGATGAATGCTTCGTCCTCCGCCGTGATCTTCACCTCCAGCGCGCCGGTGTAGGCATCCCACTGCGCCTCGGTGCGCGGCCCGACAATCGCCGAACTGACCGCCGAGTTGTTCAGGACCCAGGCAATCGCGAACTCGACAATCCCCACGCCACGGCCCTGGGTGTATTGCTGGATCTGCTGGGCGATGCGCAGGGATTCAACGCGCCATTCGGTTTCCAGGATGCGCTTGTCCTGGCGCCCGGCACGGCTGCCGGCTTCAGGCGTTACGTCCGGCGCATATTTGCCGCTGAGCACGCCACGGGCCAGCGGGCTGTAAGGCACCACGCCCAGGCCATATGCGGCGGCGGCGGTGATCTGCTCCACCTCGGCCTGACGGTTGACGATGTTGTACAGCGGCTGGCTGATGATCGGTTTGTCCACCCCGAGGCGCTCGGCCACGCGGATCACTTCGGCGATCCGCCAGCCGCGGTAGTTGGAAAGGCCCCAGTGGCGGATCTTGCCCTCGCGGATCAAGTCGCCAATCGCTGAAATCGTGACTTCCAGTGGCGTGTTGTGGTCTTCGCGGTGCAGGTAATAGATGTCCAGGTAATCGGTGTCGAGGCGCGTCAGGCTGGCTTCCAGCGCATTGAAAATCCGCTTGCGACTCAGGCCGCTGCGGTTCGGCAGGCCATCCGCCGGGCCGATGCCGACCTTCGAGGCCAGCACCCAATCCTGGCGCTGGCGGGCGATGGCTTCGCCGACGATTTCCTCGGAGCGCCCGCCGGTGTAGACGTCGGCGGTGTCGATAAAGTTGATGCCTTGATCCCAGGCCTTGTCGATGATGCGCAGCGAGTCCTCGGTGTTGGTCTGCTCGCCAAACATCATGCTGCCCAGGGTCAGTGCGCTGACCTTCAACCCGGACTGGCCCAGTGTGCGGTAAATCATCGTGAACACCTCAAAAGGGGGAGACAGGCCCTATCCAATACCAGAGAGCAAGGCTCTGGAACAAGCCCCGCGACGGTTATTGCGGTAATAGTTCGGCGCAGCGAAGTTGCAGGAAGCGGTGCAGTACCTTGACCCGCTCCGACACCTGCAACCGATGGGGACACATCAGATTGAACGGGGTCGGTTCGCCTTGCCAATCGGTGAGCAACGGCACCAGGCGCCCGGCCTTGATATCGCGGGCTACATCCAGCCGCGCTTTATAGGCGATGCCGTGACCGGCCAACGCCCAGCGCCGCACGATCTCGCCGTCATCACTCAGGTAGTCGCCGCCGACCTCGACTTCCTGCAGCACCTCGCCCTGGCGAAAGTACCAGGTGTTGTTCGCCCGACCCTGGCGCATATAGCGCAGCGTGCTGTGTTGTGCCAGGTCCTGGGGGAGGCGTGGCGTACCGTGGCGCGCGAGGTAGTCGGGGCTGGCGCACGCCACCCGCGTGTGGTCGGGCACCACCGGCAACGCGACCAGGCTGGAGTCCCGTGGTACGCCGAAACGCAGGGCGATGTCGACGGTTTCGCGGAACAGGTCGGCATTGCTGTCGTTGAGCAGCAACTGAAGGCGCACGTTCGGGTGTTCGAGCTTGAACTCATCCAGCCAGCCCAGCAGCACATTGCGCCCGAAATCCGAGGGCGCGGCCAATTGCAGTAATCCGCTGAGGCTCTGGCCTTGCTGCTTGACCGCCTGTTCGCCTTCCGACAGCGCCTCCAGGGCCACGCGCACACTGTCGAGGTAGCGCCGGCCTTCTTCGGTCAGGCGCATGCTGCGGGTGGAACGCGCCAGCAGCCGGATGCCCAGGCGGGTTTCCAGGCGCTTGAGGGCAATGCTCGCTGCGGCCGGGGTCAGGCTGAGGCTGCGGGCGGCTGCCGACAGGCTGCCGGTGTCGGCGGTGCGTACGAACACTTCAAGGTCGAGGATTGAGCTCATTTGTAAAAATCCTTTAAAGATCTTGTCGTTTTACCGGGATTTTTCAACGATTGCCAAGCTGGGAAGATGAAAGCTCATTTTCTCAGCCAGGTATTTCCCCATGACATCTCCCCTCAACGGCACAACCATCATCGTCATTGGCGGCAGCAGCGGCATTGGTGCCGCGGTGGCCAAGCAGGCCGTGGCACGCGGTGCCCATGTGGTGCTGGCCGGGCGGCGCTTGTCTTCAACCGTGGAGAACGGGGTGCGCAGCGAGCAGGTGGACGTGACCGACGCAGCCTCATTACAGCGCTTGTTCGAAACCGTGGGGCCGTTTGACCATCTGGTCTACACCGCAGGGCCTGCGGTGCAGGCCAAGGCCCTGATCGAGACCGACCTGAACCTGGCGCAAGACAACTTCAACGTGAAGCTCTGGGGTTCGCTGCGGGCGATCCAGTCGGCGCTGCCATTTCTCGCCGAGCGCGGCAGCATCACCCTGACGTCGGGGCAGTTGGGGCGCAAAACGGTTGCGGGGCAATTCATCAAGACCGGCATCAATGCGGCGACCGAAGCGCTGGGCAAGCAACTGGCCAAGGAACTGGCGCCACGGCGGGTCAATGTGGTCAGCCCGGGGGTGATCGACACCGAGGCGTATGCCGGATTGTCCGATGAGCAGCGACTGGCAATGTTTGCCAAGGCGGGCGGGGCGTTGCCGGTGGGGCGCGTGGGGCAGGCCGAAGAAGTGGCTGCCGGGTACGTGTTGGCGATGGAGAACGGGTTTATCACCGGTAGCGTGATTGATGTCGACGGCGGCGGATTACTCTAAAGGCAGCTGAATAAAAAAGGTCCCGCTTTCAGGCGGGACCTGCATTATCAGTAATAGGGCCGTGCTTAATAACGTGGCACCGGAACCGGTTGTGGCGGGTAGTAATAGCCTGGAGGCGGCGCCTGGTAATAGACCGGCGGCGGCTGTTGGATGTACACCGGCTGCGGTTGCACGTAAACCGGTTGCTGCTGCACATAGACCGGAGGCTGGGAGTTGGCGACCACCGAACCCACTACGAGACCGCCGACAACCGCACCCAGCAAAGCCGGGCCACCCCAGCCCCAACCACCGCCATGCCCGTACCCATAACCGTGACCCCAGCCATAGCCATATCCTCCACGGGCTTCTGCTTGCCCTGCGATGGCGAGGGTGGCAATGAGCAACATGGCTACTTTCATTTTTGAGAGTCGACTGATCATGATAAGTCCTCTACGTATGCACCGAACCGGTCTTGATAATATCCCCGGGCATAGGCTTCAGACAGCGGTTTCGGACGGGATGATGGGGTACGAAAGTAAAGGCTGGGTAAAGGTTGTAGCCTATTTGTTACCTGGAATGGGCGTAGAGGTTAATACGGCTGTCAGGCAGTTGTTTGCCTATAAAAACACGCCTTTATATGAGCAGATAGATGACCGGCGCCGCCCTCGATATCGCGGCACCGGTCAGCGCTGATTCAAGCCTTGAGTGTGCGCGTCATGCGCAACGCCAACACACTGCCCGCGACGATCACCGCCGCCAGCAGGTACAGCGCCAGGTCCGTAGACCCGGTGGCATCTTTCACAAACCCGACGATATACGGGCTGAGGAACCCCGCCATCTGGCCCATGGAGTTGATCAACGCCAGACCACCCGCTGCCGCACCTGCGCTGAGCATCGCGGTTGGCACCGGCCAGAACATCGGCAGGCCGGTGAGGGCACCCATGGTGGCGATGGTCAGGCCGAGGATCGCAATGGCCGGCGTGGTTGCAAAGTTCACCGCAATCACCAGCCCGATCGCGCCCATCAGCATCGGCACCACCAGGTGCCAGCGACGCTCCTTGCGCAAGTCGGCAGAGCGGCCCACCAGCAGCATGAACACCGCCGCCAGCAGGTACGGGATCGCACTCAACCAGCCAATCACCAGGTTATCGCTGAAGCCCATGTTCTTGATGATCGATGGCAGCCAGAAGTTGATGGCGTACACACCGCTCTGGATGCAGAAGTAGATCAGGCCGAACGCCCAGATCGCCGGGTTCTTGAACACTTCCAGCAGCGAGTCGCTGGTGGTCTTCGGCTTGTTGGCCAGGTCGGTCGCCTGGTCGGCTTCCAGCACCGCGCGCTCATGGGGCGTGAGCCACTTGGCGTTGGCAAAGCTGTCGCTGAGCAGGAAGTAGGCGAGGGCGCCGAGGATCACCGTCGGCACGCCTTGCAGCAGGAACATCCACTGCCAGCCCGCAAGCCCGCCCTGGCCGGCGGCGAAGTGGTTGAGGATCCAGCCGGAGAACGGGCTGCCGAGCAGGCCGGATACCGGAATCGCCGACATGAACAGCGCCATGATCCGCCCACGGCGGAAGGTCGGGAACCACTGCGAGAGGTACAGCACCACGCCCGGGAAGAACCCGGCTTCAGCGGCGCCGGTCAGCAGGCGCAAGCCGTAGAAGTGCGTCGGTGTGGTAACGAACAACAGGCAGGTGGACAGGGCGCCCCAGACGATCATCATCAGCGCAATCCAGCGCCGTGGACCGAATTTGGTCAACGCCAGGTTGCTCGGCACGCCGCACAGCACGTAGCCGATAAAGAAGATCCCGGCACCGAGGCCGTACACGGTCTCGCTGAATTTCAGGTCGTCGAGCATCTGCAACTTGGCAAAGCCGACGTTGACGCGGTCGAGGTAGTTGAACAGGTAGCAGATGAAAATGAAGGGGATCAGGCGCAGGGTGATGCGCTTGTATACGGCGTTTTTATCGTCATCGGTGGCCTGGGTAACAGCGGCGCTCTGTGACATGGCAGTCTCTCTTTATTATGATTTTTCGCGATGCGAGGGTAACGTTGATCGCCCAACGAGTCTCGGCCACCTCAAGGGGTGCTGTCTTTGTGCTCGCGCACAGTGAAGCATGGTTTGCGCTGTGCCTATGAACAACCGGTTTTTTTCAGGAATTTAGCCCCATGTTCGAGCTGGATCATGACCTGGCGCAGGATATCGTCAATCGCACGATGGCGATCCTGCCCTATAACGTCAACGTCATGGACAGCCAGGGCCTGATACTGGGCAGCGGCGAACCCGAGCGGATCAACACCCGCCACGAAGGCGCGCAGTTGGTGCTGGCCAACGGGCGGGTGGTGGAGATCGACGGCCAGACCGCCAAGCACCTCAAGGGCGTGCAACCCGGGATCAACCTGCCGCTGCTGCACGACCAGCGCCTGATCGGCGTGCTGGGCATTACCGGTGAGCCGGAATTGCTGCGCACCTATGCCGAACTGGTGCGCATGACCGCCGAAATGCTGGTCAGCCAGCGTCACCAGCAAGCCGAGCAGCAATGGCGGCGCCAGCGCTGCGATGATCTGCTGGCACTGCTGCTGGCCGAGACCGGTGATTCACCGCGCCTGGTGGATGAAGCCCAGCAACTGGGCCTCAAGCCGCAGCTGGCGCGCACGCCGTACCTGTTCGAGCTGGGCAGCGGCCAGTCGGCCGAGGCCTTGAGCGCCTGGCTGACCTCGCGCTACCCCGACAGCTGGTGCGTCAGCTCCGCGCAGTTTTCCCTGCTGTGGTGCCGGCCTGCGTCGGTGCAAGTCGATAACCCGCGCCTGCTGGAAAAGCTCGACGGCCTGGGCTGGAACATCCTGCGGGTCGCCGTCGGCGGGCAAGCGGACGGGCTGGCCGGCCTGCGCCGTTGTTACCGGCGGGTCGGCGACCTGCTCGCCTATGGCCGTGATGTGCTGCCCGAATCGCGGTTGCTGACCCTCAATCGGTACCGCCTGCCGGTCATGCTCTGGCGCCACCGCAACGACGACGCCCTCGATGAATTGCTCAACCCGCTGCGCAAGGTACTGGCCAAGGACAGCAACGGCCAGTTGCTGGCGACCCTGCGCAGCTGGTGCGACCACGACGGCCAAAGCCAGGCCTGCGCCGATGCCCTGGGGATCCACCGCAACAGCCTGCGCTACCGCATGGAACGCATCGCCGAGCTGAGCGGCGTCGACCCGCTGACCCTCGACGGCATGCTCGCGTTGTACCTCGGCGTGCAGCTATTGCCGCAAGCTTTGTCCAAATGAACAACAAACCCCAGCCACTCTTGTGCAATGGACCGGCGTTATTGCCGGTGCCAACTGGCAGCATGGGCGTTATAAAAACCGGAGAAAGCCCATGAAAATCATCATCGCCCCCGACTCGTTCAAGGACAGCCTGAGTGCTGAAGGCGTGGCGAATGCCATTGCCGAGGGGTTGGCCAGCGTGTGGCCCGACGCCGAGCTGATCAAGTGCCCGATGGCGGACGGTGGTGAGGGCACGGTGGAATCGGTACTCGCCGCCTGCCAGGGCGAGCTGCGCACCAGCCGTGTGCAAGGGCCATTGGGCGGCAGTGTCGACGCGCATTGGGGCTGGTTGGCCGAGAGCCACACCGCAATCATCGAAATGGCCGAAGCCAGCGGCCTGCAACTCGTGCCACCGGGTCAGCGAGATGCGTGTTCCAGCAGCACCTTCGGCACCGGCGAACTGATCCGCGCCGCCCTGGATGCCGGCGCCCAGCGCATCATCCTGGCCATTGGCGGCAGCGCCACCAACGACGGCGGCGCCGGGGCGATGCTAGCCCTGGGTGTGCAGTTGTTTGATGCCGAGGGAGCAGCGCTGCCCCTTGGCGGCCTGGCGCTGGGCAAGCTGTCGCGCATCAGCCTTGAGCAACTGGACCCCCGCCTGAACGAAGTGCGCTTCGAAATCGCCGCCGACGTGAACAACCCTTTATGCGGTCCTCACGGGGCCTCGGCGATTTTTGGCCCGCAAAAGGGCGCCAATCCCCAGCAAGTCGAACAACTGGATGCGGCCCTCGGCCATTTTGCCGATCACTGCGCCAGGGTATTGCCCAAAGACGTACGCGACGAACCCGGCAGCGGCGCCGCCGGTGGCTTGGGTTTCGCCGCCAAGGCGTTCCTTGGCGCGCAGTTTCGCGCGGGTGTTGAAGTGGTCGCAGAGCTTGTTGGGCTTGAGCAAGCCGTGCGTGGCGCCGACCTGGTGATCACCGGCGAAGGCAGGTTTGATGCCCAGACCCTGCGCGGCAAGACCCCGTTTGGCGTGGCGCGGATCGCCAGGCAGCACAACGTGCCGGTGATCGTGATCGCCGGCACCCTGGGGGATGGCTACGAGCAAATGTACGCCCACGGCGTGGATGCCGCGTTCGCCTTGCCGTCCGGCCCGACTACCCTGGAACAGGCCTGCAGCGAGGCACCGCGCCTGTTGCGCGAGCGCGCCTCGGACATTGCCCGGGTCTGGAAATTGGTGGCTTCGCGTTCCCGATGAGTGCAGTGCAGGGCTCGCCATTCTGAGGCTTTGCCGCCTACACTGGTCGGCCACGTGTTTTTCAAAGGACGAAACACCATGCACACACCTGAACCCAAAATCGTGATCACGCGCTTCACCGAGGCCCACCTTGAAGGCGTCGCTGCGCTCTACAACGACCCGGCTGTCTGCCGTCAGGTGCTGCAAATGCCTTTCCAGTCGGTTGAGGCGTGGCGCAAACGCCTGGTGCAGGACAACGAGCGGCGGCTACAGCTGGTGGCGCTGCATGCCGGTGAAGTGATCGGCCAGCTGGGTTTGGAACAGTATTTGCGCGTGCGCCAAAGCCACGTCGGTTCATTCGGCATGGGCGTCGCCACCGCCTGGCAGGGCAAGGGCGTGGGCTCCCGGCTGCTGGGCGCGGCGCTGGAGGTGGCGGATAACTGGATGAACCTGCACCGGGTGGAACTCACGGTGTACGCCGACAACGAAGCCGCCCACCGGCTGTACCACAAGTTCGGCTTCGAGACCGAAGGCCGGCTGCGCGATTACGCCGTGCGTGACGGCGCGTTCGTCGACACGCTGACCATGGCGCGCATCCGCAAGCCGGCCTAGTCGTCCTGCAACGCAAACGCCACCGCAGCCTGCGCATGCAGCTCGGTGGTGTCCAGCAAGGGCAGGTCGCTGTGCTGCGGCTTGATCAACAGGCTGATTTCCGTACAGCCGAGGATGATGGCCTGGGCGCCACGGGCGGCCAAAGACTCGATCACCCGCTGGTACACCTCGCGCGATGCGTCGCTGATCACCCCGACGCACAACTCTTCGTAAATGATCCGGTGCACGGCCTGGCGCTCTTCAGCGTCCGGCACCAGCACGGTCAGCCCCTGCGCCGCCAGGCGTGACTTGAGAAACTCCTGCTCCATGGTAAATGCGGTACCCAGCAGGCCAACGCTCAGGGTGCCAGCTTCCACGGCCGCCGCGCCGGCAGCGTCTGCAATATGCAGAAACGGTATCGACACCGCCGCTTCAATCTGCGGCGCTACCAGGTGCATGGTGTTGGTACACAGCACGATGCACTCGGCGCCCCCGGCTTGCAGGCGGCGGGCGGCGTCTTCGAGGATCAGCGCCGCGTCGTCCCAGCGCCCGGCGTGCTGGGCCTGCTCCACCGGGCCGAAGTCGACGCTGTACATCAACAGTTGTGCCGAGCGCAGCGGCCCGAGCTGGTCGCGCACGTTCTGGTTGATGATGCGGTAATACTCGGCGCTGGACTCCCAGCTCATGCCGCCGATAAGGCCGATGGTGCGCATGCGATGCTCCTGAATTGGACGGGCGAGGGCACCACATTACCCGCGCGCTGCGCTTTAGTCATACGCCGGTGTGCGGCATCTGCCATGATCAAGGCTCGCAACATGGGTCACCCAAGGAACACGGCAATGGACGATGTACAACAACTGGGCGAGATGCTGCGTCATTACGCCGACAGCGAAGCCCACAAGAAACAGCAGTTCGAAGTGCAGTCGGCTCATTGGGCGCAGAAGATCGGCGAGTTGTTCGGCCAGATCGAGCAGTGGCTTGCGCCTGTGAAGACGGTCGGTTTGCTGGAAGTGCAGCGCGAGGCGTACGTGGCTTCCGGCCCCAGCGTGCCGGTGGAGACCTCCACCTTCAAGACCGAGAAACTGACCATCCATATCGCCGGCAAACCGGTGGAGTTCGTGCCGGATGTGATGGGCGCCGGCGGTTTGATTTCGCTGTCGGTGATGGGCTTGACCGCCGCCCGCTACGGCAGCATTTCCCTGGTATTGCTGCCGGGGAAAAACGACTGGCTGTGGAAGAAAACCAACGGTTTGAAAGACCCGGATACGTTCGGCTTCGATGCCAACTTCCTGGCGTTGCAGTTGCAGAGCCTGATTCCCCGCGAACGCGGCTAGTCGCTCAATGTGGTGCTTGTGTGGGAGCGGGCTTGCTCGCGAAAGCGGTGTGTCAGTCGCTGTATATGTTGACTGAACCACCGCACTCGCGAGCAAGCCCGCTCCCACAATTAGATCTCTATATTGCCCCAGTCCTGCTTTGTTTCCTCAGGCGCCACCGCGTTGACCCGCTTGCCCGTGGCCCGCTCCACCCGCCGCGCCACTTCCGGGTCATCGGCGAACGGCATCAGGCTGGCCTCATCCAGGCTCTCCTTCGACTGGCCCCGCAGGCAATACTCCACCGCGCCATACAGACTGATCACCGCCGCCAGGTTCAGCGCTATCTCCCACATCAGGCGATCTGCGCGTCAAGCTGCGCCACCTTCAAATCCGCCACTCGCACCGTGCGCCAGGTGTTGTACGCCATCAGCAACATGCCGCTGAGGAAGAACACCCCGCCGACGAATCGCACCACAAATCCCGGATGGCTGGCCTGTAACGCTTCCACAAACGAGTAGGTGAGGGTGCCGTCATCGTTCACCGCCCGCCACATCAGGCCCTGGGTGATGCCGTTGACCCACATCGACGCGATGTACAGCACCGTGCCAATGGTCGCCAGCCAGAAGTGCATATTGATCAGCCCCACACTGTGCATCTGCGCGCGCCCGAAGATTTTCGGGATCATGTGGTACAGCGAGCCAAACGTGATCATCGCCACCCAGCCCAGGGCGCCGGCGTGGACGTGGCCGATGGTCCAGTCGGTGTAATGGGAGAGGGCGTTGACGGTCTTGATCGCCATCATCGGCCCTTCAAAGGTCGACATCCCGTAGAACGCCAGCGACAGCACCAGGAAGCGCAGGATCGGGTCGGTGCGCAATTTATGCCAGGCCCCGGAAAGCGTCATCATGCCGTTGATCATCCCGCCCCAGCTCGGCGCCAGCAGGATCAGCGACATCGCCATCCCCAGCGACTGCGCCCAGTCCGGCAGCGCGGTGTAGTGCAGGTGGTGCGGACCGGCCCAGATGTACAGGGTGATCAGCGCCCAGAAGTGCACGATGGACAGGCGATAGGAATACACCGGCCGCCCGACCTGCTTCGGCACGAAGTAGTACATCATCCCCAGGAAACCGGTGGTCAGGAAGAACCCCACGGCGTTGTGCCCGTACCACCACTGCACCATAGCGTCGGTGGCCCCGGAATACACCGGGTAGGACTTGAACCAGTCCACCGGGATCGACAGGTGATTGACCACGTGCAGCATGGCGATCACCACGATGAACGCACCGAAGAACCAGTTGCCGACGTAGATGTGCCGGGTCTTGCGCTGCACCACAGTGGTGAAAAACACGATCGCATAGGCCACCCACACCACGGTCATCCACACCGCGCCGCTGAACTCGATCTCGGCGTATTCCTTGGTGGTGGTGTAACCCAGTGGCAGGCTGACCAGCATGATCACGATCACCGACTGCCAGCCCCAAAAGGTAAAGGCAGCGAGCTTGTCCGAGTACAGCCGTACCTGGCAGGTGCGCTGTACTGCGTAGTAGCTGGCGGCGAATTGCGCGCTGCCGGCAAAGCCGAAAATCACCAGGCTGGTGTGCAGCGGGCGCAGGCGGCCGAAGGTGGTCCACGGCAGGTCGAGGTTCATCTCGGGCCACACCAGTTGCGAGGCGATCCACACGCCCATGGCCATGCCGACCACGCCCCAGACGATGGTTGCAATGACGAATTGACGCACGACCTTGTAGTTGTAGGCCTGTGCGGTTGATGGTGGTTGCATGCTTAGTCCTCCCACGGTTCCAAGTGGGCGGCACTGTAGGAAGTATGGGTAGAACAATACAGACTCAGACCCGGGTCATTAATACGGATCAGCCACTAACCTGCATTTTTCGCACGTTACCCCCGTCAATAAATCGTTTGTCCAACCCCCGCCCAATGACAAAACTGCAAGTCACTCGCAAAACAACAACGATTGGGCAAAAAACCATATGCAAATCGAGCGCAACTTTTACAACGGCCACTTCGCCGAACCTGCCAGCACCGCCCAAATCGCGGTCTACAACCCCGCGACCGAGGCCCAGGTAGGCCGGGTGTCCGCCGCCACCCCTGATGAAGCCATTGCGGCCGTCGATGCCGCCGCCAGCGCACAGAAAACCTGGGGCAAGCTCACCAGCATCCAGCGCGCCGAACACCTGCGGGCTTTCGCCGCCGCCCTCGAAACCTGCGCTGAAAGCATAGGCCGGGCGCTGGCCAGCGAATCCGGCAAAAGCCTCGACGACGCCAGCAACGAAGCGCGCTACGCCGCCCAGGTCACCCGCTACCACGCCGAATGGGCACGCCGCATCGAAGGCGAAATCATCCCCAGCGACACCCCGGACGAAAACCTGTTCCTGCAACGCGAGCCGATTGGCGTCGTGGCTTGCCTGATTCCGTTCAACTACCCGGTCTATACCCTGCTGCGCAAAATCGCCCCGGCGCTGATTGCCGGCAACACCGTGGTGGTGCGCCCGAGCAACAACACGCCGTTGTCCGCCTTTGAAATCGCCCGTGCCGTCGAGCAGTCGGGCATGCCGGCCGGCGTGATCAACATCCTGACCATGGACCACGCCACCGCCGCCGCCCTGTGCACCCACAAGGCCGTGGGCCTGATCACCCTGACCGGCAGCGTCAACGCCGGGCGCATCGTGCTCGACTACTGCAAGGCCAACATCGCCAAGCCGTCCCTGGAGCTGGGCGGCAAGACCCCGGCGATCATCGAGGCCGACGCCGACCTGGAAAAAGCCGCCAGCGACATCATCGCTTCCAAGACCACCCACTGCGGCCAACTGTGCACGGCCGTCGAGCGGGTGTATGTGCAGGAAAGCGTCTATGACCGATTCCTGGCCCTGCTCAAGGCCAAGATCGGCGCCGTCAAATTCGGTGACCGTGCCACGGATGCGGGCCTGATGGGCCCACTGGTCAACGCCAGCTCCCGGCAGAATATTCACGCCATGGTCGAGCGCGCCATCGCCGACGGTGCTGTACTGGAAACAGGCGGCGTACTCCCCGAAGGACCGGGCCATTTCTACCCGCCGACGCTGCTCAGCGCCTGCCGCCAAGACATGGAAATCATCCAGGAAGAAATCTTCGGCCCGGTGCTGCCGGTGCTCAAGTACCGCGATATCGACGAAGCGCTGGCCATGGCCAACGATCACCAGTTCGGCCTGTCGTCGGTGCTCTATACCGAGAACTACCGCACGGCCATGAAAGTCGCCAACGCCATCGAGGCCGGCGAGTTGTACGTCAATCGCACCCCGGCCGACCCTTACCAGGGTTTCCACGCCGGCTGGAAACGCTCAGGGCTGGGCGGCGATGACGGCAAGCACGGGATGCTTGAATTCACCCAGACCCGTTTGGTGGTCATGAAGTACTGATTCACCGACCACCGGCTTCACCTCAATAAAAACAATTATCGGGGCACCTGCACAGTGGGTGCCCGAGGTCTACAAGATGTCCAAGCCTGCACCCGTTGCCCAGGGTTTCGATGCCGTGTCCGCGGCTAAAAGCGACAAGGCCAGTCGCTACTTCCAATTGATGTTGCTGGTATTGGCTGCCGGGGCGATCTACCCGATCCTCTACCTGCGCCAGGTCTACCAGACCACCATGCTCGAGGTGTTCCAGATCAACCACAGCCAGCTGGGTTATCTGTACTCGATGCTCGGTACGATCTTCCTGCTCAGCTACCTGCCGAGCGGCTGGTTGGCCGATCGCCTGCCGCCACGCTTCCTGATCTTCTTTTCGTTGGTGGCCACCGGGGCCCTGGGTATCTGGTACTCCACTGTGCCGTCGATGACCGGCCTGATGATCATCTTCGGCTGCTGGGGCCTGACCACCGGCCTGACCTTCTGGGCTTCGGTGCTCAAGCGGGTGAAGATGATCGCCCATCACAGTGAGCAGGGCCGTTTCTTCGGCATCCTCGACGGCGGCCGTGGCCTGGTGGAAGCCTTGCTGGCGACCGTGGCCCTGGGGCTGTTCGCCTACGCCACCGAGACCCGCAGCCAAACTGCGGCCGAAGGCTTCAAGCACGTGGTCTACCTGTATTCGTTCGTGTGTATCGCCATTGGTTGTGTGCTGGTGCTGCTCAAGGACCCCAAGTCCATGGCCGAAACTGCGGCGGTGGAGAAGGGCAAGTTCAACCTGATCGCCGACCTCACCACCCTGGTGAAAATCCCCGAGCTGTGGCTGGTGACCGCCATCGTGTTCTGCGGTTACCACATGTTCTGGGCCACCTACAGCTTCTCCGATTACCTGCAAGGCAGCGGCATGACCGCCGTGATGGCCGGCACCATCACCACCATCAAGTTGTGGATGCGACCCATCGGCGGGATCGGCGGCGGCTGGCTGGGGGACAAGTTTTCGAACATCTCGGTGCTGATCGTCGCGCTGATGCTGGTGACCCTGGCGATGGTCGGCCTGATCGTGTTCCCGGCCATTGGCAGCCTCGGCTTGCTGATCGGCACGGTGATCTTTATCGGCCTGATGACCTACGCGATTCGCGGCCTGTACTGGGCGATCCTCGACAGCTGCGACATCCCGCTGCGCATCACCGGCCTGGCCATCGGCATCGTCTCGGTGGTGGGTTACCTGCCGGACACCTTTATCCCGCTGATCAATGGCTACCTCACCGACACATACCCGGGGCAGGTCGGCTACAACCTGTACTTCGGCTACATCGCCTTCATCGGCGTGCTCGGGACCCTCGCGGCCCTGACCTTGCGCGCCCGGATCAATCGTAAAAAATTCAACCAGACAGGTGCCTGAGATGAAAATCGTCGCCCTTGAAACCCATATTGTCGCCGTACCGCCACCGCACATCGGCGGCATGTACTGGCTGTTCGTCAAACTGAAAACCGACTGCGGCATCGAAGGCGTGGGCGAGATCTACGCCGCCACCTTCGGCCCCAAGGCCATGCTGCCGATCATCGAGGACGTGTTCGAGCGCTACCTGCTCAACCAAGACCCGCACCACATCGAGCGCTTCTTCCGCCAGGCGTACTCCAGCGGCTTCACCCAGCGTCCCGACCTGACCATGATGGGCGTGGTCAGCGGCCTGGAAATGGCCTGCTGGGACATCATCGGCAAGGCCGCCAACAAGCCGGTCTATGAGTTGCTGGGGGGCAAGGTCAACGAGCGCCTGCGTTCCTACACCTACCTGTACCCGGTCAACAGCAAGGGCGAGTACGACTATGACGACCCGGACCTGGCCGCCGAATGCGCGATCGAGAACATGAACAAGGGCTTCACCGCCGTGAAGTTCGACCCGGCAGGCCCGTACACCGCGTACTCCGGCCACCAGATCTCCCTGGAAGTGCTGGAACGCTGCGAAACCTTCTGCCGCAAGATTCGCGAGGCGGTGGGCGACAAGTGCGACCTGCTGTTCGGCACCCACGGGCAGATGGTGCCGTCGTCGGCGATTCGCCTGGCCAAGCGCCTGGAGAAATACGACCCGCTGTGGTTCGAAGAACCGGTGCCACCAGGCCAGGAAGAGGCCATGGCCCAGGTCGCGGCCAAGACCAGCATTCCCATCGCCACCGGCGAGCGCCTGACCACCAAGTACGAGTTCTTCAAGCTCTTGCAGGCCGGTGGTGCATCGATCCTGCAAATGAACGTGGCGCGCTGCGGCGGCCTGCTGGAAGCCAAGAAAATCGCGAGCATGGCCGAGGCCTACTACGCGCAGATCGCCCCGCACCTGTACAACGGACCGATCGGCGCAGCGGCGAGTTTCCAGTTGGCCACGTGCACGCCGAACTTCCTGATCCAGGAAAGCATCATGACCTGGGGCGGCTTCCATGCCGAAGTGCTGACCAAGCCGCTGCAATGGGAGGACGGCTACATCATCCCGTCCACCGAGCCGGGCCTTGGGGTGGAGCTGAACATGGACGTGGTGCGCAAGCACACGCCGTACACCGGCGAGCGGCTGCACCTGCAAATGGCGCCCACGCCTGCTGACGTGAAAGACACTTCGCCCGCCAAGGGCTAAAAAAAACGACTTATGCGGTAACCGTGAATGACATACGACTACATCATCGCCGGCGCCGGCGCCGCAGGTTGCGTCCTGGCCAACCGACTCTCCGCCTCGGGCGAGCATTCGGTATTGCTGCTGGAAGCCGGCGGCAAGGACAGCTCCTGGTGGTTCAAGATCCCGGTCGGTTTCGCCAAGATGTACTACAACCCGACCTTCAACTGGATGTACTACAGCCAGCCGCAAAAACAGCTGGCCGACCGTGCCATCTATGCCCCGCGGGGCAAGGTGCAGGGCGGTTCCGGCTCGATCAACGCCATGATCTACGTGCGCGGCCAGGCCCATGATTTCGATGACTGGGCGGCTAATGGCAACGACGGCTGGGGCTTCAAGGACGTGCTGCCGTACTTCCGCAAGCTGGAAAATCACCCCCTGGGCGACACCGAATACCACGGCAGCAGCGGCCCCATCAGCATCACCCCGATGAAGGGCCAGACCCATGCCATCTGCGATGTATTTCTCAAGGGCTGCGAGCAATTGGGCTATGGCCTGAGCGATGACTTCAACGGGCCGAACTTCGAAGGTGCGGGCCTCTACGACGTCAACACCCGCAACGGTGAGCGCTGCTCCAGCAGCTTTGCGCACCTGCACCCGGCGTTGGGTAGGCCGAACCTGACCGTGGAGTTGCATGCGCTGGTAGACCGCGTGCTGTTCGACGATCAACAACGCGCCACCGGCATCAGCGTGACCCAGCACGGCGTGGTTCGCACCTTCAGCGCGCGCAAGGAAGTGATCCTGTGCGCCGGGGCGGTGGATACGCCGAAGATCCTGCAACTGTCGGGTGTGGCGGACAAGCAATTGCTCGCCGAACACAACATCCCGCTGGTCAAGGACCTGCCTGCAGTGGGGCAGAACCTGCAGGACCACCTCTGCGCCAGTTATTACTACAAGGCCAATATCCCGACCCTGAACGACCAGCTCAGTTCGCTGTTTGGCCAGTTCAAACTCGGCCTCAAATACCTGCTGACCCGCAAGGGCGCGCTGGCCATGAGCGTCAACCAGGCCGGCGGGTTCTTTCGCGGCAACGAAGGGCAGGCGCACCCCAATCTGCAGCTGTACTTCAACCCGCTGTCGTACCAGATCCCGAAAAACAACAAGGCCAGCCTCAAGCCCGAGCCGTATTCAGGCTTCCTGCTGTGCTTCAACCCGTGCCGGCCTACCAGCCGCGGGACGATCCGCATCGCCTCGAAAAACCCACGGGACGCGGCCTTGATCGACCCCAACTACCTGAGTACCCGGAAGGACATCGACGAGGTGATCCAGGGCAGCCGGCTGATGCGCAAGATCATGCAGGCGCCGGCGCTCAAGGGCGTGACGGTGGCCGAGGTATTGCCGGGGCCGGCGGTGCAAACCGATGAGCAGATGCTGCAGTACTTCCGCGAGAACAGTGGCTCGATCTATCACCTGTGTGGCTCTTGCGCCATGGGCTCGGACCCGCTGGTGTCGGTGGTGGACAAGCGCCTGAAGGTGCACGGGATGCAAGGGCTGCGGATTGTCGATGCGTCGATTTTCCCCAACGTGACCTCGGGCAATACCCATGCGGCGGTGTTGATGGTGGCGGAGAAGGGCGCGGATCTGATCCTGCAGGATGCCTGAATTGATCGTTCCCACGCTCTGCGTGGGAATGCATCCTGTGACGCTCCGCGTCACGACTTCAAGAGCAGACGCGGAGCGTCCAGGGCGGCGTTCCCACGCGGAGCGTGGGAACGATCATAGAGAGACCGTGTTTTGCCACTGGGCAACCGTTTCGGCACTGATGCTTACCCCACCACACACAATCACCACCACATCCTCAATCCCGGCAATCGCCCCATGCTCCAGATACGCCACGGCCAACGAAACCCCACATGCCGGTTCCACCAACTGGCGTAAATCATCGGCGTACCGCGCCACACCCATCATCGCGTCGGCATCACTCAACACCACGCATTGATGGGCAAACCTGCCGATATGCTGCACCGGCCACGTCGCCACCTGGGTCGCGGCCAACGACTTGGCCACGGTATCGATCTTCGCCAGCCGCACGGGCTTTCCAGCCTCTACGGCAGCAGCAAACGAAGCCGCGCCCGCCGTTTCACACGCAATCACCTTGCAGCCGAACCGCCCATGACGCTCCAGGCCCGTCAGAACGCCCGCGAGCAGTCCACCGCCGCCCACCGAGGTCACGATGGCGCCCACCTGAGGGCAGTCCTCAAGAATCTCATCGATCATGCTGCTGTGGCCTTCCCACAACAGCGGGTGATCAAAGGCCGGCACATACAGTGCCTCAGGTGCTTTGGAGAGTTGCAGCGCCAGCTCATTGGATTGATCCCACAGATCACCGTGCACCACCACCTCGGCCCCGGCCTGGCGGATGCGTGCGCAGGTGGCTTCGGGGGTGGTGGTCGGCACCACGATCCGCGCCTGTAACCCCAGGCCGCGCGCCGCGAAGGCCGTGGCCAGCCCGGCATTGCCGCCGGAGGGGCATACCACCGTGGTCTTGCCCTGGCTCGCCGCGTAGGCGCACAGCGTGGTCATGCCGCGCAACTTGAACGAGCCACAGGGTTGCAGGTTCTCGAGCTTCAGCCAGACCCGCCGGGTAGCGGTAGACAAGCCGGGGTGCAGGATCAACGGGGTGCGAATCGGCAGCATTTCACAAGTTCCTTTTGGGTGAGGCTGCCATCCTACCTCAGCTCGTGGCTGCCAACAGGGGTTCGGCCGGTGTCCTGCGGCGCGTCACATGGCTGATGCCCATGATGATCAATGGCGTGAACAGGGCGATGTAGGCGTTGTCGATGCCCCACGGATTACCGGCGAGGAACCAGCCCACGGTCGCGAGCAACGAGGCAATGATGCTCAGGAATGCCCCGGCCGCCGTGCCGAATTTCGGCGCGTAGAACACCATCAACACCAGCACGGCCAGGGAGGCGCGTAACGCCTTGCCGAGGAAGGCGATCATCAGCACCTTGTCCGAGGTCAGTGCCAGGGCAATCGGCAACAGGCCGACAGCGATGGTCGCCAGGCGCACGAAGCGCAGGGACTTGGCGTCGCTTTTTTCCGGGTTGAACCATGGCTCGTAGAAGTCCCGCAGCAACAACGTCGCCGAGCCCATGCTCACCGCCGAAATGGTGCCGAACAGCGAGCCGGCAAGGCCTGCCACCACCAGCCCGGCCGTCAGTTGGTCCATGCTGGCGATCAGGGTGGGGAAGGCTTGCAGGGAGTCGACATGGGGGAACAGCACCGCGCTGCACATACCGATCAGTGCTGCGCCGATGCCGAACGGCACCATCAGCACCGCCACGTAGAAACAGGCGCGCTGGGCCTTGCCTGCATGGCTGACGGTGTTCACCGCCTGGATTACGTATTGGGTGGAGAAGATCGAACCGATCCCGGCGATCATCCAGGCGATGATCTGGCCCCAACCCACGGCGGTCCAGTCAAACATGCTGGCGGGCAATTGCGCTTGCAGCTGGCCGATGCCGCCCACCTGCTTCAAGCCGAACCACAAGGCCAGGCCGACGCCCAGGTATTTCAGGGCGGCGTGGACGAAGTTGGTGTAGATCACTGAGCGCATGCCGCCGATGCTGACGTATGCCACCGAGACTACGCCGACGATCACGATCGCCAGGGTTCGGTCTACTTGCATCACGCTGGCCAATACGGCGCCGCCGCTGGCGTAGATCGAGACGGCGACGATCTCCAGGGCAAAGATGGTGATGATCGACGTGGCGAAGCGGGTGCGTTGGCCGTAGTTGCGCGCGAGTACGCCGGAGATGGTGTTGTCGCCCAGGTCCTTGTATTTGCGCGCCAGTAGCCAGGCGAAGAGTACGAAGCCCAGGGCCAGGGCGAACAGGTTCCATGCGGCGGAGATGCCGACCTTGAAGCCGGTTTGGGCGGTGCCGATGCTGACTGCGGTGCCGATAAATTCCGAGAGCATCAGGAAGCCGATCAGGAACGCCGGGAAGTGGCCGCCGCCGGTGGTGTAGTTGTTGGCGCTGCGGGAGTGGCGGCGCACGCCGTAGCTGATCAGTGCCAGGCTGAGCATGTACAGGCCGGTGATGGACAGTACGATCCATGAGGAGTGGGTGGGCATTTTTTTATACTCTTTAGGTATTTTTGTAATTGTGGGTAGTTTCCTCTGCTGGTTTTGCTTTCGTCTAATATCGGGTTGGTATGGTTTGATACTCTTTTGGTATGGGTGTATATCCGTTATCTGGGTAACGGCTACCTATGGTTTCGCTCTTACAGCGAGGGCCGCTGCGCAATACCTGCGTTCGGCCTCGAGCTTATTGGGGCAGTCAGATCAAGA
>NZ_JACAPN010000012.1:70161-77453 GCF_013385665.1 Pseudomonas sp. D4002 | reverse complement strand
AAAGCCGACCTGAGTGTTAAAAACCAAGCGCTTTTCTGTAGGAGCCGGCTTGCCGGCGATGCAGACACCTCGGTGCATCAGGTACACCCAGTTGATGCCATCGCCGGCAAGCCAGCTCCTACAGTGGACCGTGCCCGCTTTAGCTTCTGATTTGGCTTTTAACACTCAAGCCGGCTTTCAGGCCGCTGTAAGAGCGGAACCAATATCGGCCATCACCCAAATAACGGATATGCCCCCGATCTACCACCCCCGCAACCGCTCCCAAACCTGCACCTCACCATTCTCCAGCAGCGCGCCATAGCTGCCGAACTGCGTCCCCGTAGCACACGCATGGTTAGGCAAAACCCTCAGCCGCGTCCCCAGCGGAAACCGCTCAACCACATCCACCGCCACCCCGTCGAACCAAGCCACCCCATGCTCCTGATTCGCGCTGCCCACCAGCAACCCCTCAATCACCTCACCACCCTCGGTACACACCTGCCCATAACCAAAATCCCGCTTCTGCGACTGCGTCCCACGATCCCGACTCATCGCCATCCACCCCGCGTCGGTAATGATCCAGCCCTTTTCCACCTGATGCCCGATCACCGTAGTCAGCACACTCAACGCCAGCTCATCAATGCGGCACACCCCAACGTTATGCATCACCAAATCAAAAAACGCATAAACCCCAGCCCGCAGCTCAGTCACACCCTCCAGGCTCACCGCCGACAGCGCCGTGGGCGTCGAACCCACACTCACCTGCAAGCAAGGCAACCCCGCCCCCCGAATCACCTCGGCCGCTGCAACACAGCGCGCCCGTTCCTGCTCGGCAATCGCCCGCAACGCCTCAGGCGTATCCAGCCCGTAACTTTCCCCGGCATGAGTCGACACCCCGGCAAGCATCCCGCCGCCATACAGCAGCCTGGCGATCTCCAGCAACAGCGGATCCTGAGGCTTCACCCCGGACCGGTGCCCATCACAGTCAATCTCAATCAGCACCGCAAAAACCTCACCCTGCAGCGCACCGAACTCGACAATCGCCCGGGCCCCGGCAAGGCTGTCGGTGATCAGCGTCAGCGCACACCCCTGACGACGCAACGCCAACGCCTGAGGCAATTTATGCGGCGCCATCGCCACCGCATACAGAACGTCCCGAATGCCGAGGTCGAAAAAATACTCGGCCTCCTTCAACGTCGAAACCGTAATCCCCGTGGCCCCGGCAGCGATTTGCGCCGCCACCACCTCGGCACATTTATGGGTCTTCACATGGGGCCGCAAGCGCACACCCAAGTCATCGGCACGCTGCTGCATACGCAGGATATTGCGCTGCATCCGGCTCACATCCAGCAAAGCTGTCGGGGTTTCCATCGTGCACACTCCAAAAGGTAAATTGACGGTCTATCCAGTACTGGATATGTTGTCTGAATGAAAAAACACACTCCCGAACAAGCGGCCTTGATCAGCCAGCTCGAACAGATTGCCGAAGGCCTGAGCAAGACCTTCAGCCCGTTTTGCGAGGTCGTGCTGCACGACCTGCGCGACCCGCAGCACGCAATCATGGCCATCCACAACAACCTCTCCGGGCGCCAGCCGGGTGACCCGGCCACCGAGCTGGGCCTGGCGCGGATTGCCGATCCCGAGTACCCGCAGGTGATCGCCAACTACCAGAACCAGTTCGCCGACGGGCGTCAGGTCAAGAGCACTTCCATCGGCATCAAGGACTCCACCGGCAAGTACGTGGCGGCCTTGTGCATGAACGTCGACCTCTCGTTGTTCCGTGGCTTGCAGGGCATGCTGGAACAGTTCGGCTCGGTCAGCGGCGATCGGCCCGCCGAGTCTCTCGACCCGTCCGGTGCCGACGCCATTCGTGCGCGCATCGACCAGTTCGCCGCACGCCTGGCGACCACCCCACGTGCCCTCAAGGCCGCCGACCGGCGCCTGCTGATGCAAGAGCTGAAAGAAGCCGGCGTGATGGACATCCGGCGTGCCATGGAAACGGTTGCCTCACACCTTGGGGTCTCGCGGGCGGCGGTCTACACCTACGCCAAATGACCTATGCCGAGCGCGCCACGGCTTCGATTTCAATCAGATAGCCGTGGTGCAGTTCCGGCACCGGCACCACCGCGCGGGCGGGGCGGTGATCCCCCAGCGCAGCGGCGTACAAGCCATCAAATTCAGGCCAGTGTTTTACCCCCACCACGTACACCGTGACTTTCACCAGGTCTGCGGGTGAGCCGCCTGCGGCCTTCAAAATCGCCAACAGATTGTCCAGGGCCACTTGAGCCTGTTCGGCAAACGAAGCCTCGAGGTTATGACGCCCGTCAGGGCTCACCGGCAATTGACCGGAGATGTACAGCGTGCCCTGGTGGCTTACGGCCTGGGAGTAGTGACCGGCAGGCTGGGAGGCAGTGGCTGTGTGGTGAATCTTCATGATCGGCAGTTCTCAAGCAAGGGAGGGAAGGGGAGCAGGTTGTTCATCGGTGGCACCGTGGCCAATCACCGCCGTGGCCACGCCGCAGCCGAACACGTTGGTGGCGGTACGGCCCATGTCGAGGATCGGGTCCACGGCGAGGATCAGCAGCAAACCGGCTTCCGGCAGGCCGACCATCGGCAGGCCCGCCGCGAGCACCACCAGTGAGCCGCGCGCCACGCCGGCGGTGCCTTTGCTGATGACGAGCAAGGTCAGCAGGATCATTACTTGATGGCCGAAGCTCATCTCGATGCCATAGGCCTGGGCGATGAACATCACGATAAACGCCTGGTACATCATCGAACCGTCGAGGTTGAACGAGTAACCCAGGGGCAGCACAAAACTGTTGATGCGCTTGGGCGAGCCGAAGCTGTCCAGGGCTGCGATGGTCTTGGGGTAGGCCGCCTCGCTGCTGGCGGTGGAGAACGCCAGCAAAACCGGGCTGCGCAGCAACTGCAACAGCTGTTTGAAACGTGCGCCCAGCGCCAGGTAACCCACGCCGCTGATCACCAGCCACAGTACCGCCAGGCCCAGGTAGAATTGCGCGATCAACTTGCCAAAGCTGCCCACCATCCCCAGCCCGTACAGGCTGATGGTGGCGGCAATTGCGGCAAACACCGCCAGCGGCGCGATCACCATCACGTATTCGGTGATGCGGAACATCACCTGGGTCAGTTCTTCCAGCACGTGCAGGATCGGCGACCTGGCGCTGCCCTTGACGAACGCCAGCGCTGCGCCGAAGAACAACGAAAACACCACGATTTGCAGCACCTCATTGTTGCCCATGGCCTCGACGATGCTGCGGGGGAATACATGGGACAAAAAACCCGACAGGTTGAAGCTGGCGGTGTTCAAACCGCTGTTGCCGTTGGCCGCCACACTCAGGTTGAGCCCCGCGCCTGGCTGAAACAGATTGGCCAATGTCAAACCGATCAGCAGCGATACCACGGACGCAATCAAAAACCAGGTCATCGCCTTCAACCCGACACGGCCGATGGAACCGCTGTCGGCCATGCTCGCCACGCCACTGATCAACGTCGCCAGCACCAGCGGCGCGATGACCATCTTGATCAGGCGCAAAAACACGTCGGTGACCATGCTGAAGTAACCCGCGATGGTCTTGGCGGTGTCGGCGTCCAGTTGGGCATGCAGCACGGCCCCCACCAGCACGCCAAGGATGATCGCAATCACAATGGCCCGGGCCAGGTAACGATTTTTCATAAGCACCTCTTGTTGTTAACGCTCAGGGAACACCCAGGCATTTTTTATAGGCGGCAGAAATTGCAGGCAGCAGGAAGCCATGTGGCAAGCACGCTCGCCACAGTATTTTCTTGTTAGAGGTTTTAGCCCTTTAGCAGGCTCGCGTACTTCTCGATATCGACGTTGCCACCGGTCACGATGATGCCCACGCGCTGGCCCCGGAACTGCTGCTTGAGGTTGCGCAAGGCCGCAAGGCCGAGGCAACCGGTGGGCTCCACGACCATCTTCATGCGTTGCATGAAGAACCTCATCGACTCCACTAACTCGGCGTCCGAGACCGTAAGGATGTCATTCACGTTCTCGCGGATGATCGGGAAGGTGTGATTGCCAAGGTGCTGGGTCTGGGCGCCGTCTGCGATGGTCGCGGGCGTGTCGATGTGCACGATGCTGCCGGTCTGGAAGGAGCGCTGACCGTCATTCCCGGCTTCGGGCTCGACCCCGTACAGCAGGCAATCAGGCGACAACGCACGGGTGGCCAATGCCGTACCGGAGAGCATGCCGCCACCGCCCAGGCCGACAAACAAGGCATCCAGTGGGCCGGTGAATTCCAGCAGCTCCTTGGCGGCAGTGCCCTGGCCGGCCAGCACGTCCGGGTGGTCGTAGGAGGGGATCAACGTCATGCCGTGCTGCTCGGCCAGGGTGCGGCCGATCTGCTCGCGGTCTTCGGTGATACGGTCGTAGAACACCACGGTCGCGCCGTATTCCCGGGTGGCGGCGACCTTGGCAGCCGGGGCGTCGGTGGGCATTACGATGGTGGCCGGCATCTGCAACAGGCGGGCGGCCAGTGCGATGCCTTGGGCGTGATTGCCCGAGGAAAACGCCACTACACCGGCCTTGCGCTGCGCCTCGTCAAACCGGGAAAGCGCATTGAACGCACCGCGAAACTTGAATGAACCGGTGCGTTGCAGGTTTTCGCATTTGATGAACACCTGGGCCCCGGTCTCGGCGTCGAGGGTGCGCGAGGTGGACACCGGCGTGCGGTTGGCGAAGCCCTCCAGGCGTTCGGCGGCTTTGATCACGTCATGGTACGAAGACAGTTGCATGGAAAGGACCTCTGAAAATGAACCGTGCACGAGCGCATTGCATTTGCTGTCTGGATAAAATATCCATAACTATACAAAATGTAAAGCTCGGCATGCCCACTGTCTTCAGTGCCCGACCAGCTCTTCCAGCAACCGGTCCTTGTAGCCCTGCAAGACC
The DNA here is from genome assembly GCF_013385665.1 of Pseudomonas sp. D4002. Taxonomy (NCBI): domain Bacteria; kingdom Pseudomonadati; phylum Pseudomonadota; class Gammaproteobacteria; order Pseudomonadales; family Pseudomonadaceae; genus Pseudomonas; species Pseudomonas sp. D4002. The sequence continues at coordinate 72,541 of NZ_JACAPN010000012.1, read as the reverse complement.
GGCGAACTGCGCTCCCTCGGATGTGGCAAGTCCACCCGGATTTCATGCTTGATCCGCCCCGGGTGGGCGTCCATCACGATCACCCGGTCACCCAGGTACAGCGCCTCTTCGATGTCATGGGTGACCATGATCACCGTGCAGCGCTGTTGCACCCAGATCCGTTGCAGCTCCCGCTGCAGGTGCACACGGGTCAGGGCGTCGAGGGCGCCCAGTGGTTCATCGAGCAACAGTACCTTGGGTTTATTGATCAGTGCCCGGGCGATTGCAGCACGTTGCGCCATGCCGCCGGAGAGCTGGTGCGGGTAGGCGTTTTCAAAGCCGGTGAGGTTGACCAGAGCGATATGTTCGGCCACTTGCCGATCCTTTTCGGACTGGGGCAGGTTGTGGTTTTTCAGGGCCAGGGCGATGTTCTGGCTGACGGTCATCCACGGGAACAGGCGGTGATCCTGGAACACAATGCCGCGCTCCAGGCTGGTCGCGGCGATGCGCTGGCCGTCCAGCAGGATATCGCCTTCATACTCGGCCTCCAGCCCGACAATCAGGCGCAGCAAGGTGGATTTGCCGCAGCCGCTGGCGCCGACGATGCTGACAAACTCCCCTGGCCGCACGTCGAGGTTGATGTTGTGCAACACCGGCAGCGGCTTGCCTTCGATCCGATAGGCCTTGTTCAGGCCGCGAATCTGCAGGGCGCCGGTCTGCACGGCGGTGTGGAGGGCGTGGTGGGCGATTGCGTTCATGTTCATGGCCTTCAACGAATATTGCGCCAGCGCAGCACGTGGCGGCTGAGGCGGGTAAACAGCAGGTTCATCAGGTAGCCCAGCAGGCCGATGCACAGCACGCTGAGCACGATCACTTCCATGCGCGAGCCAGCCTCGGCATTCATCATCAGGTTGCCCAGGCCGGCGCCGGAGGACAGGAACAGCTCACTGCCGATCGCCGTGACCCAGGCGAAGGCGAGGGCATGCAACACGCCGGTGGCGATGCTCGGCAACGCCGCCGGCAACAGCACGTGCACGAACTGCTGCACCGGGCTGAGCACCAGCACCTGGCCGACTTCACGATAACGCTGCTCCACATGGCTGAAGCCCTGGTAGGTGTTGAGCACCATCGGGTAGAACGCCGCGAGGCTGACGATCAGCACCTTGGAGAACTCGCCGTTGCCGAACCACATGGCAATCAACGGGATCCAGCCCAGCATCGGCACCTGGCGAATCGAATGGAACAGCGGGCCGATCAAACGGTTGGCCACACTCGACAGCGCCATCAGCACCCCCAGCACCACGCCGAACAGGATGCCCAGGGCCAGGCCGCCACTGGTGCGGGCCAGGCTGGCCAGCAGGTTGACCAGCAACTCGCCGTTACCGAGCATTTCCAGCAACGCCGAGCCGATCGCCGACAGCGGCACAAAGGCGTAGGCGCCGGCCGCGTCCTGGCGCGAGGCGTATTCCCAGGCGAGGATCAACAGCAGCGGCAGCAACAGGCCGCGGGATTTTTTCAAGAGGGTCATGCCGGGCTCCTAGCGGGTCTGCCAGCGAAACAGCCGCTGTTCCAGTGAACGAAAGCCAAAGTCGAGGGCAAAACCAATCAGCCCGGTGACCACCACACCCACCATCACCACGTCGATGCGCAGCATCTGCCGGGCCATCTCGATCATCTGCCCCAGGCCGCTGTCGGCCGCCAGCAGTTCGGTGGCCACCAGCACCACCCAGGCGCGGGTCAGGCTGATACGAAAACCGGTGATGATCGGCGGCGCGGCAGCGGGCAGGGCGATGCGCCAGACGAAGGTCGGCCAGCGCAGGCGGTACACGTCGGCCACTTCGAAGTAGCTGCGGGGAATGCCCTTGACGCCTTCGCTGGCGGCCAGGGCCACCGGGAAAAATGCGGTCTTGGCGACGATGATGATCTTGAAGGTTTCATCAATGCCGAACAGCAGCACGAACATCGGGATCAGCGCGATGCTGGGGATCTGGCGCAAGGTGTGGAACAGCGGGGCGCAATACACCTCGACGTTCTTTGACAGGGCCATCAGCACCCCGAAGGCCAGGCCGCACAGCGAGCCGATGCCAAAGCCCAGACCGAGCCGGGACAGGCTGTTGCCCAGGTGTTCAGCGAGTTCGCCGCTGGCGAGCAGTTCTTCAAAGGTTTGCAGGACCTGGGCCGGCGGTACCAGCAGGTTGCGCGGGAAGATCCCGAGGTGCGCCACCAGCGTCCAGGTGGCGAGCAGGGCCAGCGGCGAGATGAGCCAGGTCAGGGCAGTGAGCAATCGGTAAGGGCGCATGGCGGGTCTTATTTCAGCGAAGTACCCGGGGGCTATCGCAAGACATGTGCCAGTGAACACAACAGGGGAGAACAATGAAGGCCAAATGTGGGAGCTGGCTTG
>NZ_JACAPN010000012.1:61153-70135 GCF_013385665.1 Pseudomonas sp. D4002 | reverse complement strand
CAGGCAAGCCAGCTCCCACAATGGATGGGTGTACATCCGAATGCCCGAATGATGCCTGGCCAACAATGGGGTGCTGCTGCAGCAACACCCCATCAGCAATTACCTCAGAAGTCGTAGCTCACACTGGTGTAGTAGAACGCACCCTGGGCGCCTTCAGGACTGGTGATCGAGTAGATCGGCACACCGTACAACTGCGCGCCGGAAGCCTTGTCCGGGTGAGTGTTGAACAGGTTCGTCGCACCGGCTGAAAGCTTGATCCCCTTGCCAAGGTTGTAGGACACGTCCAGGTCGGTGACCCATTGCGGGCTGAAGGTCTGGTCGAGGTTCGGGTTGGCGGCGTTGAGGCTTTTCCATTCGCCATAACGGCGCTGGGCCACGGTGACTCCCCACTTTTCATAGGCCCAGTTGGCGCTGAGGGTCAGCTTGTAGTCCGGGGTGCCGTGCTCGATCAGGCCTTGGGTGGTGCGGCCGATGATCTGGTTGCCCGCGATGTTGCCGACGTTGCGCAGGTCGGTGATTTGCGTGCGATTACGCGCATAGCCGGCGTTGAAGTTCACCCGGCCCCATTGCTGCAGGTCGAGTTTGTAGTTGCCGGTCAGTTCGATACCGTCGGTGCGGGTGTCGGCGATGTTGGTGTAGAACGCCGCGCTCTGGATATTGGCGTAAGGCGTCCCGGCGAAGATCGGCGAGACCACCGAGGCCGGCAATTGGTCGGAAAGGGTAATGCGGTTGTTGATGTTGATGCGGTAGGCATCCACCGTCACCGATGCGTTGTCCAGCGGTTGCCAGACCAGGCCCAGCGAGTAGTTGGTCGACTCCTCGGGCTTGAGCTGTGTGCCGCCCAGGGCCTGGGCTTCCGGGCTGTTGGCGCGCAAGGTGCGCTGCTGCACCTCGACGTAGTTGCCGCTGCCCGGCGGCTGTTCCACCACCTGCACACTGAACGACGACATGCCGCTCTGCGCCAGGGACGGTGCGCGATAGCCGGTGCTGGCGCTGGCCCGTGCGGCGATCTGCGGGGTGAAGTCGTAGCGCAGCGACAGCTTGCCGTTGGTGGTGTCGCCAAAGTCCGAATAGTGCTCGGTACGCACTGCGACACCGGCCTGGAACTTCTCGGTGACCTGGCCTTCGACATCCAGATACGCGCCCAGCACCTTGCGTTGCAGCGAGTCGGCATCCACCGGGGTGATACCCGAGTAATACCCGGTGAGCCGGCGTCCAGTCACCGGGTCAACGGTGTTGAACAGCGGGCCGTTCTGCGAGGCGGCCGGCGCGCCTGCGCTCAACTGGTAATTTTCCTCGCGCCAGGCCAGGCCTGCGGAGACGGTCAGCGGCTTGAACAGCAAGTCGGTGGGGAAGTCCCGCACCCAATCCAGGGTCACGTTGGTCTGGTCGTTCTTGCGCTCGCCGGTGTAGATCGTCGCCGGGCTGTTGGTGCCCCAACTGGGGTTGATCGCGTTGTAGTCGGTGGACTTGACGATGTTGGTGCCGTGGTTAAGCGCCAGGTCGAACTTGCCCAGTTGCTCGTTTTCGTACCGCAGGCCACCGGTGGCGGCATAGTCTTCCAGTGTGTAGCGCGTGATCGGCAAACGGCCGTCCGGATAACGCTGCAAGGAAACGCTGCCGTAGTTGTTGTACAGCGCGGTGGGCGGGTCAAAAAAACCGGTGGAGTCGGTGTTCTTGTGGGAATAGGTGGCGAACCCGTAGGCGGTCAATCCTTCGCCCACACCCATCTCGCCGTTGGCCAGGAAGTTGTACTGGTCGGAGACACTGTTGGAGCCCCAGTTCCAGGTTCGATAGCGGTTGTTCTGCTCGCGCGGCGTGTTCACGCTGGTGTCGCCGCGATAAAAGATTCGGTTGTCCGGGTTGGTGTCGCTGGCCGGGTCCTGGCTGCCGGCATCGAAACTCAAAGTCAGGAAACCGTCATTCGGCAGTTCGAAGCCTTTCCAGCCGCTGTACTTGCGCTGCATGCCATCGCCCTTGTTGTAGCCACCGAAACGGTAGCCGACGTTGCCGCCGTCGTCCTTTTGCTTGAGCACGATGTTGATCACCCCGGCAATCGCATCGGAGCCGTATTGAGCGGCGGCGCCGTCACGCAGGATCTCCACGTGGTCGATCGCGCTCAACGGGATCAGGCTCAAGTCCACCGCTGCCGCGCCACGACCGTTGGCCAGGCTCTGGCGGGTGATGTTGGCGCTGGTGTGGCGGCGCTTGCCATCCACCAATACCAGCACCTGGTCGGAAGCCAGGCCGCGCAGCGAGGCGCCCTGGGCGATGGAACCGGCAAATGCACCCTGGGGCGACTGCGGGAAGCTGAAGGACGGCGACAGTGCGGTCAGTGCGCCGGACAGGTCGGCAGCGCCGGTTTGCTGCAATTGCTCGCCGCTCAGCACATCTACCGGTGCGGCGCTTTGCAGCGCGGTGACGTCGCTGCGGCGGGTGCCGAGTACCACCACGGTGTCGAGCTTGTCGGTCTTGGCAGTGGGCTGCGCATCGGCGGCTACAGCAGGCACGGCAAGGCTGCCCATGACCAGCGCGATGGCGCCGGCCAACGGAGTACGTTGGAACATAGAAAGGTCCTTTCGAAGCGTGTTGACGAGGGCGGCCGGGTGCTATGGCTCAAACAAAGAAGGTCAACTGTGGGAGCGGGCTTGCCTGCGATGATGGCGGCACAGCCACATAATGGTCGGCTGACCCACCGCTATCGCAGGCAAGCCAGCTCCCACATTTGATCTCCGGCGTTTGGTGAATAGTGTCCGGCGGCTGAAGTTAGAAGCGGCTGGTCACGCTCAGCCCCACGGTGCGTGGGTCGCCGTAAGTGATCACGTACTGCCCCAGCCCGCCGTTCGGCCGGCCATGCACCTGATAGCGGCGGTCGGTGAGGTTGTTCACAAACCCGGTGACGCTGAGTTTTTCGTCGGCGCTGTACCAGGTCAGGCGGCTGTTGGCCAAGGTGTAGTGCGGCTGGCTCAAGTCCTTGTCGGCGATGCTCTGGCGGTCGGCGAGGAAGTATTCCTTGTCGCGAAAACTCACGTCGGCACCGGCCACCAGCTTGCCGCCGATTTCCAGCGGGATGGTGTAGTCGCCACCCAGCGACACCACGTTGCGCGGCGAGCGCACGAAGCTGTTGCCGCTGTAGTCACCCGTGACCGCACCGGTGTTGGGGTTGGTGTTTTTGAAGTCGGTGTATTCGGTATCCAGGAACGAAATCGCCGCCCGCAGGTGCAGGTAGTCGGTGGGTTGGCCTTCCAGTTCCAGCTCGGCGCCCTTGACCTTGCCCTTGGCGCCGTTGGTCAGCGCGGTGGTCAGTACGCCGTTGTTGACGGTCAGCAGGTTGACCTGAATGTCCGAGTAGTCGTAGTAGAAGATGTTCGCGTTGGCCGTCAGGCGATGGTTGAACCACTCGGACTTCACGCCGAATTCGTAGGCATCGAGTTGTTCCGGGTCCACCGTGGTCAGCTGCGACAGGCTGGTGGACAGCCCGGTGTTGAAGCCGCCCGAGCGGAAGCCGTGGGCATAGCGGAAGAACACCCGCACGTTGTCGTTGATCCGGTATTCCGGGGTCAGGTCATAGGTCCAGGCTTCCCAGGTCTTGTCTTCCTGGCGGTTGCCGTTGGTACCGACGCCGCCCAGGGGAATCAGCGGGCCATTGGCGGTGGCGCGCGTCAACTGAGTGAGGTTGAGGTCGATGTCTTTCTTTTCCTGGGTCCAGCGCAGGCCACCGGTCACGCTGAAGTTGTCGGTGAGGTCGTAGGTCAGGTTGCCGAACAGCGCGTAGCTGTCGGTGGTGTGGTTGTAATTGAGGTCGCGAAAGTCCGTCGCGCCGTTGACCTGGTTCGAGCCGGTGCCATTGGGTGTCGGGCCCGGGGCGATGAAGCGTCCGGCGCTGCTGTCCAGGTCTTCATGGAAATAGTGCGCGCCGGCCAACCAGCGCAGGGTTTCCTGCTGGGGCGAGGCCAGGCGGATTTCCTGGGAGTACTGGGTGTATTTGTTGTCGGCGGTAGAGGTGCCGTTGACCTCGTAGGGCGTGTAGTCGGCATCGCCACTGGACTGGCCGCGGATGTAGTCGTAGGCGCTGATGGACGTGAGGGTGTAATCGCCCAAGTGCCAGTTGAGGGTCAGCGAAGTACCGTCATGGTTGAGCTTGGAGTCGTCGTCCACGTTCAGCGCAATATTGCGCCCGGCGGGGCGTGTGTAGCCCACGTTGTAGTAACGGCCGAGGGTCAGCGCACCGTTGGCGCCGTCGCCCTTGAACTCGCGGCTGTGGATCTTCCACAGCGCGTCCAGGTCCGGGTTGAGCTGGGCGAAGAATTGCAGGCGCACGGCCTTTTTGTTGACGTCGCCGTAGGTGTGATCGTCGATCAGGTTTTTCTGGAAACCGTCGCGTTCCTCGGAGTACAGCGAGATCCGCGCCGCGAGTTTTTCCGGAACCAGGGTGCCGCCGATGGCGCCGTTGACGATGCGTTCGTTCTTGCTGCCAAAACCGATCGTGCCATAGCCGTCGGTGTCGAAGGTCGGTTTCTTCGAGATGATATTCACCGCGCCGGCCGTGGTGTTCTTGCCATACAGCGTGCCTTGGGGGCCGCGCAGGATCTCGATGCGCTCGAGGTCAAACAGCGGACCGCCACCGGCAATCGGTGCGTTCAGGTACACGTCATCGGCGTAGATGCCCACCGGGTACACAGTGGCCGCGCCGGTGTCGCCGGTGCCCAGGCCACGGATGTACCAGCGCGGGCGCCCGTCGCCGTCGGGGTTTTTCGCCGAGGCGTTGGGAATGAAGGTGGTGATATCGCCCATCGACCGCACGCCGTCGGCAATGATGCTGGTGCCTTGTACCGCCGACACCGCGACCGGAACCTCTTGCAGGGTTTCTTCCCGGTGTTGTGCGGTCACGGTCACGGTCTTCAGCGACGGTTCGGTTTTGCCTGCATCGTTTTCGGCAGCGTCGGCGGCCAGCAGATGTTCGCTGGCGGTGCCGCCTGCCAGCAGTAAAGCGAGCCACAGGCCCTTGGTGATTGGATTGAGTGTATGCATTGAAATCTCCCCCGGAAAAGTTTCCTTGAAGGGGCTAGAGCAGAGATCGTGCCAAGCAGATTTCAGGGTCGATACATGATTGTAAGATATTGATATATAACGATTAAAAAATTCAAGAAGAGGACGTTTTCGAACAATTGAAAGCGCAGCCGAAGGCCGCTTGAAAAGCCTGTCGAAGATTCAGCAGAAGTTGCTTGGAGGGTGCTGCTGGAGCAGCAAGAGAAGTGTTGCCGTAGCAGCTGTCGAGCCCAGGCGAGGCTGCGTTTGCGGTGTGTCAGATACACCGTTTACGCAGCCTCGCCTGGGCTCGACAGCTGCTACGTGGGGGAGGTCAAACAGCCACGCGGGAGGTGGAGCCGATGACCTTTTCCAGCACGCTGAAATCAATCCAGTCGCGCACATCGAAGCGCCGTGGAATGAAGTTCCAGCGATGCAGGAAATCGGTGAAATCCTGCAAGGCTTCGATGGAGCGCGAATCGAGCGTGGTACGCAGCCGACGATGGGCATCTTCGCCGTAGGCCGCGGTTACCCAGTACTCGCTGGTGTTGAGTTCCTGTGCCAGGAAGCGCCGGGTCTCGTCCGGATTGGCCCAGGCCCATTGCTCGGTGCGCAGCACGGTGTCGACGATTTTCACGCTGGCGTCGAAGTGCTCCTGCAGCAGGTTGATGTCCACCGTGAGGGTGCGTGGCGTGCCGTTGTTGGAGCGGATCAGCGGGTCCGGGTGCGAACCGGTGTCCACCACCACATGCAGGCCGAACTCGTTGGCCAGGTGCACGGCGTGGGCACCCTTGAGGAAGATCGCGTCGATATCACCGCGCAGCAGGCCGATCAGTTCGTTGTTGCGCCGGCTGAAGCGGCTCACCCCAAGGCTCGCCGGGGAGCCGTAGACGTATTGCACCTGGTTGTCGCTGTAGGTGCCGCCGTAGGGGTAGTCCACCAGCTCTACGTCCGAGACTTCCAGGCCTTCGAGCTTGAGGGCGTTTTCCAGGCCGCGCAGGGCCTGGGCACGGGTGAAGTCGATCTGCACGTTGGCCCATTTCGGCAGGCCGAAGCGCCGGTTTTTCAAGTCGCGCACGCTGCGCACACCGCTCTCGGCGGTGGTCAGGATCAACTGCACCTCGTCGCTCCACGACAAACCCAACACCCGGGTTTCCACGCCACTGGCGTAGGCCCAGATCGCCGGGATATTACCGCCGTGGCGCACCGAGTTTTTCAGGTGATGGTCGTAATGCGCCTCGCGAACTTCCCGTTCCGTGGACTCGCGCAACGACTGGATATTGGTGCCAAAAGGCAGGAACGCCTCGGCCAGGCGACCGGACTGCACAGCAATGCCAAGGCCGGTGGGAACCGGGCTGTGGGTGTACCAGAGAGTATCGAGTGGTTTGCTCATAAGGGTCTTCGTTCAAATCCATGAAATAGGAAACCTTTGCAGGAGCCCGGTTTGCCGGCGACGAGGCCCGAAAGGTCAATACCCCATTCAAGGCCGTCATCGCCGGCAAGCCGGCTCCTACAGGGGTTAGCCTGCCAGCGCGGTTTTGCCGTTCAAGAGTGCTTCCAGCGGCCGTGCATCAATCCATTCACGCACGTCGAAGCTTTTCGGGATAAAGCGCCAGCGGTGCAGGAAATGCGTGAAGTCCTGCAGCGCGGCAATTGCCTGTTCATCAAGTTCGGTGCGCAGGCGCAAGTGGGCGTCGTTGCCGTAGGCGGCGGTGACCCAATACTCACTGCTGTTGGTTTCCTGGGCCAGGTAGCGCCGGGTTTCCTCCGAGTGGGTGTGGGCCCATTGCTCGGCGCGCAGGACCGAGTCAAGAATGCCGGTGGCTACGTCGAAGTGGTTTTCCAGCAGGTTCAGGTCCACCGCCAGGGTGCGCGGCGTGCCGTTGTTGCTGCGGATCAGCGGGTCCGAGTGCGAGCCGGTGTCGATCACCGTGTGCAGGCCGAAATCATGAGCCTGTTGGGCGGCGTGGGCGCCCTTGAGGAAGATCGCATCGACTTCACCGCGCAGCAGGCCTATCAGCTCCAGGTTGCGTTCGCTGACTTTTTGCGTGACTGGCGTACCGGCGATATTGCGCACCGGGGTATCGCTGAAGGTGCCGCCGTAGCGGAAGTTCTTCAGCTTCACGTCGCCGACTTTCAGGCCTTCCAGTGACAACGCGTTTTCCAGCCCGCGCAGGGCCTGGGCGCGGGTGAAGTCGATCTGTGCGCCGGCCCAGTCCGGCAAGCCGAAAGTACGGCCCTTGAGGTCCTTGACGGTTTTGATGCCGCTGTCCTGGCGGGTCAGGATCAGTTGCACTTCATCTGCCCACGACAGGCCGATCACTCGGGTTTCCCGGCCCTGGGCGCGGGCCCAGATCGCCGGGATATTGCCGCCATGGCGTACCGAATTGCGCAGGGTGTGATCGAAGTGCGATTCGCGCACCGCCTTGTCATCGGACTCACGCAGCGACTGCACCTCGGTGCCCAGGGCACCGACTGTGTCTTGCAGCCAGCCTTTTTGCACTGCAATGCCCAGGCCGGTGGGCACGGGGCAGCGGGTGTACCAGAGCGTATCGAGAGGTTGGGTCATCAGGAGTTCTCCCACAGCGTTCAGGCGCTGGCTTTCAAAGGTTGGATCGCCGGGCGTTGGTGCACAAGCGGCAGGACTTCCTGGCCAATGCGCAACGCTTCTTCCAGGTGTGGATTGCCGGCGAGGATGAAGGTCGAGAAGCCGGCGTCGCGGTATTCCACCAGGCGCTCGGCGATGTTCTGGTGGCTGCCGACCAGGCCCACGGTCGGACCCGGTTTGGCTTTGGCGAAACCGGCCCACAGGTTGGGACCGATGATCAGGTCATCGAAGCGGTCGACGTTCTGGTGGTACGCGGTCTGGCGTGCGCCGCCGACCGAGTCCGAGCCGCTGGTAAAGCCCTTGGCGACCTGGCTGCTCTTGCCTTCGAGCTTGTCGAACTGGCGACGCAGGTCTTTCCAGGCTTGCTCCTCGGTCTCCCGGGCGAACAGGTCTACCCGCAGGCCGAAGCGCACGGTGCGGCCTTGTTTGTCGGCCAGTTCGCGTACGCGCTCGATGTGTGGCTTGAGCTTGTCGATGGGTTCGGCCCAGTTCAGGTACACGTCGGCGTGTTTGGCGGCGACGTCGAGGGCGGCGTCGGAGAAACCGGAGAAGTACACGCCGGGCTTGCGTTCGTGGTGCAGGCCGTGGGGCAGAGCGCCGTTTTCCAGTTGGTAGATATCACCGTTGTAGGAGAATTTTTCGTGCTCCCAGAGGCCCTGGATGATGTCGAGGAATTCGCCGGTGCGCTTGTAGCGCAGGTCGTGTTCGAGGAAGTCACCGTTGGCGCGCTGGCTGGCGGGGTTGCCGCCGGTGATGATGTTCCACTCCACGCGGCCACGGCTGAGGTTTTGCAGGATCGCAGCTTGTTGGGCGGCGTAGGCGGGCAGGGTCCAGGTGGCCTGGAAGGCGATCAGGAATTTGATGCGCCGGGTTTCTCGGGCCAGGGCGGCGGCGACGATCCATGGTTCGGGGCCGGTGGGCAGCAGGGCGCCTTCGAAGCCGGCGAGTTCGGCGGCTTTGGCGACCTGAGCGATGTAGTCGATGTAGGTGAAGTCGTCGGGTTGGCCGTTGGGCAGGCGGCCTGGTGCGATGTTGCCGGGGCGGTAGGTGGGGTTGCCGCGGTTGTGTTTGTCGGTGGTGAGTTGGGGGCCGTCGGTGCCCAGCGGCAGGCGCCAGAAGAATTCAGTGGTCATGGGTGCTCCGGTTCAGTCGTATTGGGTGCGGGGACCTTTGGGGATTGGGACTGCAACGGGCATGCCATGGGGGCTTGGGCCAACGGGGGCAGGGGGTTGTGGGTTTTTTGGGGGTGGGGGTGCGTCTGTAGCAACACTGGGTCAGCAGTGGGTGCTGTAGGTGAAGCACTTTGTGTACATATCCGTTGTTGCGGTCCGTACAAAAAGCGGCAA
>NZ_JACAPN010000012.1:60864-61073 GCF_013385665.1 Pseudomonas sp. D4002 | reverse complement strand
AAGCCAGATCAAAAGCCAGAGCTGCTTTTCTGTAGGAGCTGGCTTGCCGGCGATGCAGACACCTCGGTCTTCCAGATACACCGAGGTGATGCCATCGCCGGCAAGCCAGCTCCTACATTTGGACCGTGCCCGCTTTAGCTTTTGATTTGGCTTTTAAACACTCAAGCCGGCCGGTAGGCCGCTGTGCTGTTGATCTGCTTTTGATCTTG
>NZ_JACAPN010000012.1:0-60809 GCF_013385665.1 Pseudomonas sp. D4002 | reverse complement strand
GCGAGGAGCCGAGTGGTGGGGCAAGAGCGTTTTGCTTACTTTTGACTGGGCCGGCATTCCGGCTGTTCAAAAGTGAGCCGCTGTAAGAGCGGAACCAATCTCAAACATCACCCAAAAACGGATATACCCCCAATCACCCAGCCACCAAATCCCCCACCCGTGCACTGCGCAAATACGTCTGATACAACGCCGCATAAGCCCCCCCACGATCAATCAACGCATCATGCGCCCCAAGCTCAACGACCTGCCCATGCCGAACCACAGCAATCCGGTGCGCATCCCGGATCGTCGCCAGCCGATGGGCAATGATGATCGCCGTACGCCCCAGACACAGCCTGCGCAACGCCCGTTGAATCCGCCGCTCTGTGTGAATGTCCACCGCCGAAGTCGCCTCATCCAGCACCAGCACCGCCGGGTCCGCCAGATACGCCCGCACCAGGCAAACGAGCTGCCGCTGCCCATGACTCAAATGCGCCCCCAAAGGCCCAACCTCGGTGTGATACTGATGCGGCAACCGCTCCAATACCTCATCGGCGCCCAGCTCCCGGGCCGCCGCGACCAGGGTCGCGTCATCCGCCAACGGCGCCGCCAACCGCAAGTTGTCGAGAATGCTCCCGCTGAACAACACATTGTCCTGCAACACCACCCCGACATTGCGCCGCAACGCATGCTGGGCCAGCTCCCGCACATCAATCCCGTCCAGCCGCACCACGCCCGACTGCACCTCATAAAACCGCGTGAGCAACTGCACCAGCGTGCTTTTCCCATGCCCCGAAGGCCCGACAATCGCCAACACCTCACCCGCAGGAATATGCAAATCCAGCCCATTGATCACCGGCGCCTGCGCACTTGGCACATAACTGAAACCCACCTGCTCGAACCGCACCTCACCCCGCGCTCGGCCCAAATGGCGCGGTGTAGCGCTGTCGGTAATCTGCGCCTGGGTATCGAGCAACAGGAAAATCCGCTGCGCCGACGCCGATCCGGTGGCGTAGCGTTCAAACAGGTCCGACAGCTCCTGCAACGGCCCCAAGAACAGGAACACGTAAAACAGACTTTCGGCCACTTGCCCGACCGACACTTCACCGGCCGCCAGCCCATAGCCGCCCACCAGCAATAACAAGGCGATTCCCGCCGAACTCAGCAGCGCCGTAAAGGGCGCAAACCACCCCGAGCGCAAGCTGCCGCGAATCAGTGCATGGTTGAAGTCATCCAACAGCCCGCGATAACGCCGCAGGTTCGGCGTCTCCTGGGCGCACTGCTGCAGCATCCGCGCGCCGCTGACGCTTTCCACCAGGTGTGCGGTAAAACGGCTGCGGTTTTCCGCAACCCGCGCCCAGTTGCGCTGGGAGATCCGCTTGAAACTCCAGGTCGCCAGCACCAGCAACGGTACGGTGGCCACCAGGCTGAGGAAGAAACGCGGGTCGATACGCCACAACATCACCGATGCCAGGCCACAGCGCAGCAAGGCACCGAGCAGTTCAGGCGGGCCCTGGATCACCAAGGGTTCGAGGGCGTCCACGTCGCGGTCAACCCGGGAAATGATCCGCCCGGCACGGGTCTGGTCGAAGTAGCTGACGCTCAAGCCCTGGACATGCGCAAACACCTGCACCCGCAGGGCGTTCAGGACGCGGATCGCCGCGCCACCGGCAACAAACTGCGAGACCCCGGCCAGCAGGAATCGCACCAGCCAACTGGCGGCCAGCCCCGCGCCCAGCCATAGCACCAGGCGCTCGTCCAGCAGCCAGTGGTCGGCCTGCTGAATCAAGCCACGGTCCAGCAGTTCACGCACGAACCAGGGGCGCAAAAACACCGTGAACACCAGCAACAGCTCAATGCCGATCACCGCGAAAATCGAGCGGCGGATTGGCCTGAGCAGCGGCAGCAAGCGTTTGAACATGCTGCGGTCGAGGGCCTTTTTCGCGAGCATTTCTTCAATTTCGATATCGCTCAAGGCTTTGCCGGCGATTGGATTAGCCATGGTCGATCCCCAGCAGGTCGCGGTAGTGCGGGTGGGTGTGTTGCAGTTCGGCGTGGGTGCCTGTGGCGGCGATTTTGCCGTCCGCGAGCATCAGCACCCGGTCGGCCAGGAGGATGGTCGACAACTTGCTGGAGATCACCAGCACGGTGGTACCGCGCAGTTCTCGCAGGTTGTTCAGTACGTGCCGTTCGCTGATGGCGTCGAGGGCGCTGGTGGCGTCGTCCAGGCACAGGATGTCCGGTTGGCCCAGCAGCGCCCGCGCCAGGCACAGGCGCTGGCGCTGGCCGCCGGACAGGGTCACGCCACGATCACCCAGCGGCGTGGCCAGGCCGTGGGGCAGGCGCAGCAAGATGTCGTCCGCTGCGGCGAGGCGCAGGGCTTCAAGCAATTGCTCATCAGTGGCGTCGGGAGCGTTCAGGCGCAGGTTGGCGGCGAGGCTGCCGGCGAACAGGAAGCTCTCTTGCGGCACCACGTGCACCCGTTGGCGCAACGCACCGAGGTCAAGTTCGCGAATGTCTTGCCAGCCAGCGCCGTCATAGCCCAGCAGCACGCGCCCGGTGCTCACATCAGTGAGGCGTGGCAACAGGCTGGCCAGCAGGCTTTTCCCGGTGCCGGTGGCGCCCACCAACGCGACAATTTCGCCGGGCACCAGGGCCAGCGAGCAGTCATGCAGAATGTCCCGCCCACCGCCGGGAGCGCTGACACTGACGTGCTCCAGGCGCAACCCCAGGGGCGAAGCGGGCAGGGTGGCGCTGCCGCTGCGTATCGCTGCGGGGGCGTCCAGCAGTTGCCAGATACGTTCGGCACTGGCCCGGGCATCGGCGAAGGTTTGCATCACCCGGCCAATGCCTTCGATGCGAAATACCAGGGTGGTGGCGATCAGCAGCGAGGTCACCAGTTCACCGATGCCCAACTGACCGGCCGCCACCAGGTGGGCGCCGTAGACCAGGATCCACACATGTCCGAGGGCTACCACCGCCTGGGGCAGCGGAATGCGTGAACTGGAATAGGCCAGCGCCTGGCGGGCCAAGCCTGCGAACACTGCAACCTGTTCGGAAAAACCCTGGATACGGCTCTGCTCAAGGGCAAAGGATTTGATCACACGCACCCCGCCGATGCCTTCACTGAGGTCCTGGTTGACGCGGTCGTAGGCCGCGCCGACGCTGCGGTCGAGTTCAACCAGGCGTTCGGTTTGCATCACGAAAATCCACAGTCCGGTGACGGTCAGCAGCAGCGGTACCAAGCCCAGCCACGGGTTGTACCAGCTCAACAGACCCACGGTGGCCAACACCACCAGCGGGGTTTCCACCACCTGGCGCCAGAAGGTGATCAGCGCGTCACGCACCTTGTCGGCATCGCGGGTGGTGCGGGTGATCATCTCGCCCATGCCGTGCTGCCAGTGATAACCCAGGTGCAGGCTTTGCACCTGGGCGAGGATGCGTTCGCGCAGGCGTGTCAGCAGTTCCTGGCTGAGCACCAGGGACATGACGCTGGCGGCGTATTGCAGCGCGCCACGGCCCAGGGCCACGGCGAGCATCAGCCACAGCCAGTGCCAGCCAAGGCTGGCATCGAGGCTGCCGTCGGCGTGGCGGATCACTGCGCGACCGGCGTTGACATCGTTGACCGCATGGCCGATCAGCCATTGTTGCCAGACCAGGCCGAGGTTGATGGCCACGAACAGCCCGGCGACCAGAGCGAAGCGCCAGGGCATTTCGCGGTAGATCGCCAGGCTGCGCAGAAGGGGGTGTTTTTCGATCATGAAAAGCTCATTGGGTTTATTGATCCTTCCCAAACTGTGGCGAGGGAGCTTGCTCCCGCCGGGTTGCGAAGCGACCCCAAAAACAGGGCCTGCTGCGCAGTCCAGCGGGACCAAGCTCACTCGCCACAGGGATGTGTTGGGCTGGTCTAGCGAGTGGTAGCGCCCTGGGTTTCCTTGGCATTGAGGATCGCCGTGTACTCCCCCGGATCAATCCCGTTCAGGTAGTAGTTGCCCACATGGTGCAAGCGCCAGCGAATCGGGTCGTGGGTGGTATGCACCCGGGCGTTGCGCCAGAACCGGTCGAGGTTCCATTTGCTCAGCGACGAACTGGCCCCCAGCAACGAGAAAATATCGCTGGAGATCTTCAACGAAGCACTGTCCGAATGCGCCCGTGCCGTGGCCACCGACAGGATCAATTCGTCCTGCAGTTCCTTGTTCTCCGGGTCCAGCTCATGTGCGTCGAACACCCGCGCCGCATCCCGCAACAGCGACTCGGCTGCACGCAGGGCCACCGCGTATTCGCCGATCTGCTTGATGATGTGCGGCTCTTCATTGGCGTGGTCCACGCCGCTTTCCACCCAGGGCCGGGCGTTGTGCTTGAGGTACTCCACCGCCGCGGTCAGCGCGCCCGAGGCAATCCCGGTATCGATCGCCGCATGCAGGATCTGCGGGAAGGTCAGGCCGGTGCGTTTCATCGGGCCCTTGCGCTTCGAAACGAAGTCTTCATCCAGCTCGATATTGTCGAAATTCACCGTGCCGCTGACCGAGTTTTTCTGGCCGAAGGCTTCCCAGTCATCCACCAGGGTCAGGCCCGGTGCGTTGCGGTTGAGCAGCACGCCGGCGCCGCCGTCATCCGAGGCCGCGGTCAGGGAGATCCATTCGGCAAGGTAGGAACCGGTGGAGTAGAACTTGCTGCCATTGAGTACCAGCTTGCCATCTGCACGCCGCTCGACGCGGGTCTTGAGGGCGAACTTGTTCTTGCCGCCGACTTCCGCAAGGGCGTTGCCAAAGCGCTTGCCGGCCAGCACATCGGCCACCAGGCGATCACGCACCGCATCCGGATAGCCGTTGAAGATGCCCCGCAGCATCACGTTGTGAATCTGCAGCAACTGGCCCACACCACCATCGGCCACCGAGACCAGGCGCACGGTTTCGACGATGGTTTGCACCGAGGCCCCCAGCCCGCCGAATGCCTTGGGCACACCGATGGCGGTCAGGCCGCTTTGGGACAGCAGTTGCGCCTGGCGCCACGGCAACTGGCCGTTCTGGCTGCTGTCGGCGGCAATCGCGGCGATCTCCACGGCGATCTCCTTGGCTGCGGCAATGGCTTCGGCCTCGCTGTGCAGTTGGCGTACCGGTACCTGTTCGAACGTACTCATAGTTTCTTCCCCTGATTTGGCCCGTGTGTTTAAGCCCCTCTGCAGGAGCCGGCTTGCCAGCGATGGACTCAAGTGCACCGCGTAAACCCGTCAGTACACGTCATCGTTAACCACCATCGCTGGCACGCCAGCTCCTACAGGGGATTGCGCTGGATGTCGGGCATTGAAGGTGCCTTGAGCAAGTTCTGCGCCAATGCCGAAAACCACCCCTGGCGGGGCCTGCGATAACGGAGTGTTGCTGGGGCAGCAGTGGCGAACGGGTGACTGCTGGGCCAGCAGCAGCGCTGCTGACAGGCCAGCAACAGTACTTCGACTCTTTGCGCCAAAGCCCTGCAAACCGGGGCTTTGGCCAATTGGCACGGCCTCTGCAATACCTCCATGGACTGCCTTGCCCAATTCAATGGAGCTGCCCATGACCCTTTCCGCGATCCTGCCCAAGCCAGCGCTTGAGCAGATCTGGTTTACCCGCTGCCCGGTACCGACCGCCTCCGGCATCGCCTACAAACTCGGTTGGCTGGGCGACGAATTCGCCGCCGACGGCCTGTCGGTCTCGACCTTGCAGGAGGCCCGTCAACTGGGCCATCACCACTACGATCACGAGCTGCCGGGGCTGTTTCGCGAAGGCGGTAATGTGCCGGCATTGGCCGCCCGTGCCGCCGGCGCGCCGAGCCGTTTGATCGGCCTGACCTGGATCGAGGAATGGCAAACCATCCTGGTCCGCCCGGACTCCGGCATCACGCGTCCCGAGCATTTGAAAGGCAAGCGCCTGGCCTTGCCGGCCTGGGGTGACAGCCGTCCGGGGAGCATCGCCCGGGCCATGAGCCTGCACGGTTACAAAGGCGCGTTGAGCCTGGCCGGCCTGGGCTTTGATGACGTGCAACTGGTGGAGGTCGCGCTGCACGATCAGGAGCAGGCGCCCAACCCACAGGAAGGTTTGCAACGCCTGTGGTCGGGCCTCGATTACCTGGCGCGCGGCGAAGTGGACGCGGTGTACGTCAAGGGCGCTTCGGCCGCCGACGCCGCGCGCCGTCTGGGCCTGGTGGTGGGCATCGACCTGGACCTGATCGCCGAGCCGCGCTACCGCATCAACAACGGCACGCCGCGCCCGATCACTGTCCACCAGAGCCTGCTGGACAACCACTTTGACCTGGTGGTGCGTTTCCTCGCACAAACCCTGAACGCGGCTGACTGGGCCGCGAACAATCGCGACGGCCTGAACGCGATTCTCGAAGAAGAAACCCGCGCCGGCAGTGCCGGTGTGGCCGAGGCCTATCGCGGTGATTTCCATACCACCCTGGCGCCGGACCTGTCGGCCGAGCGCCTGGATTTCCTCGGCATCCAGAAAGACTTCCTGTACCTGCACGGCTTCCTGGAGCGCGATTTTGCGATCGCCGACTGGGTCGACCTGCGCCCTCTGCAAGCTGCCCATGAACTGTTGGCCAAGCGCCGCGCCTGAACCCGGAGAAATTGCCATGACTGCCATTGTCCACGCCCAACCGATCACCCAGGAACTGCAGGCCTTTATCGACAAGGTCCTGCTGGAAGCCGAAGAAGCCTTCACGGTCTTCCGCGAAACCAACACCATCACCGCCAACGGCACCGTGGGCTTTATCGAGCGCGTGCCGGGCCAGGAACTGCTGGTGTCGGTCAACTACGGCGGCCCGTGGAACTACCGCAAGCCGCTGCAGGCCACCGTCACCGACTTTGCCGGCAACGTGATTGTCGGCAAGGGCAAGGGCGGCCTGGGGCGCTACACCAAGCTGTTCCAGCAGCATGCAGACGTGACCACCGTCTCCCACGTGCACTCGCCGTACCTTGGGGCCTGGGCCCAGACCCACCGCACGCTGCCGTTCCATTACGTGCCGGTGCAGCGTTACCAGTTGGCGCGGGAACTGCCGGTGTACATCGACCGTCGCCAGCAGGAAGTGGACTTCATCCTCGACAAGATCGCGGAAAACCCCTTCAACCTGGCGATCCTCGAAGCCAACGGCGGCTCCACGGTGTGGGGCAAGCAGGGGTTGCGGGCCACGGCTGAGTTCATCCTGTTGCTGGAAGAGGGCGCGCAACTGCAATTGCTGGCGGATGCCCTGGGCGGTTCGCGGGCATACGGGCCGGGGGTGTTGACCCAGCAGTGGAAGATGAGTGGGTTGTTTGAGCAGGCCACGGCGCTGGGCCTGGTCCCCGCCATCGACCGCAAAAACTGAACACACCCTTATCACGGTGACTGAAACCACCACGACCCCTGTAGGAGCCGGCTTGCCGGCGATAGCGGTGCATCAGGCGACATTCCTGTTGGATGTGCCACCGTTATCGCCGGTAAGCCGGCTCCTATAAGGGGCGGTTCCATTCAAGGATGTTGCCCCATGGCGGTAAAAATTCTCTGGTACCTCACCACCCCCGACGGCCCTTATCCCTGGGAGCCCGAAGGGCGCTGGAAGACCGACTTCCAGCATCTCAAGCAACTCGCGGTCGCCAGTGATCGCCTGGGTTTCTACGGCTCGCTGCTGGGCTCCAGCCCCAACGAAAGCCTGGCGGTGGCCGCCTCGCTGATCGACGCCACCCAGCGCCTGCGTTTCCTGGTGGCGCAACACCCGGGCGAGCTGTCACCGGCAGTCCTGGCCAAATGGGCCCTGACCTTCGACCAATTCTCCAATGGCCGCCTGCTGTTCAACGTGGTCAATGGCAATGATGCGGGCCTGGCGACCCTCGGCGTGCATTACCCCCACGATGAGCGCTACGCCTTCAGCCTCGAATACTGGCGCGCCTTCCAGGGCTTCTATGCCGGCGATACTCGGGGTTATGACGGCCAATACGTCAAGCTCGCACCGCGTGCGCCGGGAGCGGCCAAGCATCCGCTGGGCGGCTGGCATCCGCCGTACCAGAAACCGGGCATCCCGCTGTGGGGCGCCGGCACCTCGGGGCCAGGGGTGGAACACTCGGTGCAATTGCTGGACGTGTACCTGAGCTTCGCCAATACGCCGCCAAAGCTGGGGGACAAGTTCCGCAAGGTCGCCGCCGAAGCCGCGAAGATCGGCCGTGAGCTGACCTTCGGTACCCGCCTGCAAATCATCGTGCGCGAGACCGAAGAAGAAGCCTGGGCCCACGCCGAGAAACTGCTGCAACGCACCTCGCTGCAAACTGCGCGCAATGCCATTGAGCGCCAGTTGCCACCCGGGGTGAGCTTCGAGGATTACCACAGCGACGACCCGCAAACCCAGCGCAACGTCGAGACCATTCGCGCCGGCCGTCTGCCCACGGCTCGCGAGCTGGAGATCTACCCCAACGTGTGGCTCGGCCCGAGCCTGTTCGGCTTCAACATCCTCGGCCCGGCCGCCGGCACTTACCTGGTGGGCAGCGCCGAACAAGTGGCCGAGCGTATCCGTGAGTACGAAGCCCAGGGCACCTCGGCGTTCATCCTGTCGGGTTTCCCGCTGATCGATGAGGCGCACCGGGTGGCAGACCTGCTGTTCCCGTTGCTCGACCTGGACCATGGTTTTGATGTGCCGCGTCTGAACGCCGTGCAGCAGCAAGAGGCGTAGCTGATGAGCGAAGGATTTTCCCGCCGAGTGTTTCTCGGCAACAGCCTGGCCATCGGCGGCGGCTTGCTGCTGGGTGGTTGTGACAGCGGGGCGGCGCCGACTGCGGTGTTGTCGACCACACCGACCACCGGCGGACGCCTGCGCATCGGCATTATCGACGGCGACCAGTCCGGCAACCTCGATGCCCACAAACCGGTGGGCGGCGGGATCATTCGCGGCTGGGCGCTGTACAGCAAGTTCTGGGAATGGAACACCGACGTCAGTACCCGCCTGGCCCTGGCCGAGTTCGCCGAGCCGAACGCCGATGCCAGCGCCTGGACCATCCGCATCAAGCCGGGCCTGGAGTTCCACCACGGCAAGACCATCGGCGCCGACGACATGCTGTTCTCGCTGCTGCGCCTCACCGATCCGAAACTTGCCTCGCCGTTTGCCGGACTGGTGGGCGCCATCGACCGCAATGCGCTGCGCAAGCTGGATGAGCGCACCATCGAAATCCGTTTCAAGGAGGGCCAGAGCTTTTTCCCGCTGGATGAAACCCTGATCAGCTTCGGTGGCATCGTCCCCACCGACTACGACCCAATCACCAATCCGGTGGGCGCCGGCCCCTACAAACTCAAGCGCTTCGTGCCCGGCCAGCGCTCGCTCTACAGCCGGTTCGAGAATTACTACAAACCCGGCCAGCCTTATGCCGACGAACTGGAAATCATCGAATTCAAGGACCAGGTCTCGCGGGTGGCCGCATTGCGTGCCGGGCAGATCGATGTCGCCAGCGGCGTGCAGGCCGAGCACAGCGCGCTGCTCAAGGCCGACTCGCGCCTGTCGCTGTGCGTGTCGCCCAGCACCTCGTTTACCGGCTTCAACCTGAACCTGGCCAAGCCGCCGTTTGACGACGTACGGGTGCGCCAGGCGTTTCGCTTGCTGGCTGATCGGCAAGAGTTGGTGGACCGGGGCCTCAACGGTTTCGGGCGCATCGCCAATGACCTGTATTCGCCCCACGACCCCACCTACAACCACGACATTGCGCAGCGCCCCCATGACCTTGAGCAAGCGCGCTCGCTGCTGCGCCAGGCCGGGCAGACCGATCTGCGGGTGGAACTGACGACCCCGTCCGGCGCCGGCGTTAATGCCGCTTTGGTGTTTGCGCAACAGGCGAAGAAGGCTGGCGCGGAGGTTCGCGTTACCCAGGTCGACGGCGCGGTATTCAACGGCCCGCAGCGCGAGCAGTGGCAACTCTCACCGGGTTCGACCCCGGCCCGTGGCTTCCTCGCATCGGCGTTGCACAACGACGCGCCCTTGGCGATCTACAACCGCAGCAACTTCCATGACCAGCGTTTCGATGCGCTGTATCGCCAGGCCCTGGCCCAGCCGGATGTGCAATTGCGCAAAGGCCTGGTGCACGAGGCCCAGCAGATTCAACACGAACGCGGTGGCCTGCTGATCTGGGGTTTCAACGATGTGCTGGACGCCGCCTCGGTACGGGTCGGCGGCCTTGCGCCGGAACAGACCACCTTCGCCTCCTGGCGCTTTGACGAGCTGTGGTTGAACCATGTCTAAACCCCTGCGAACGCCGGCCTGGTTATCGTGGTTTATCGGCCGCCTGGGCTACGGCCTGCTCACCGCGTGGGTGATCAGCCTGGTGGTGTTTATCGCCACCCAGGCGCTGCCATCGGACCCGGCCCGGGTGATCCTCGGCCCCGACGCGCCACTGGAAAGCATCCTCACCCTGCAACATCAACTGGGGCTGGACCAACCGATCCTGCGGCAATATCTGCGCTGGCTCGGCTCGGCCCTGAGTGGCGACCTCGGGGTGTCACTGGATTCCAACGCGCCGGTCGGCAGCATCCTGTGGGGGCGTTTCGGCTACACCCTGGCGTTGCTCGCCGGGGTGATCGCCGTGGTGGTGCCGGCGGCGCTGGGCCTCGGTGTGTACCTGGCGCTGCGCCGCGACAGCCACCTCGACCGCTGGAGCCTGTCGTTGCTGATTTTCCTCAAGGCCACGCCGGGCTTTCTGTTGGCCATCGGCCTGGTGCTGCTGTTTTCCATGCCGCATATGGACTGGTTGCCGGCGGTGTCGATCCTCGACCCGGATCAGTCGCTATGGCGCCAGTTGCCGTTCCTGGCGCTGCCGGTTGTGGCCCTGAGCCTGTCAGCGCTGCCGTACCTCACGCGCATGGTGCGCGCCGCGATGATCGACGCGCTGGAGTCCGACTACGTGATCGCCGCACGGCTGCGGGGCATTCCCCATTGGCGGATCGTGTGGCGGCATACCTTGCCCAACGCGCTGGTCCCGGCGATCCAGGGCGTGGCGCTGACCTTGCGCACGCTGATCGGCGGCGCAGTGCTGGCCGAAGTGATCTTCAGTTACCCCGGCATCGGCACCGCGCTTAACGCGGCGATCCAGATGCGCGACTTGCCGATGATCCAGGCCATCGTGCTGGTGATCACCCTGGCGGTGGTGCTGATCAACCTGTTGGCCGACCTGTTGACGGTGCTGCTCACGCCCAAGCTGCGCACGGCCCGTCGCGTGACCCTGATTTCGCGCAACCGCCGGGGCATCACCCCGTGGTGGCGGCGCTCCCGAGGTGATGCATGAGCAAGACGCGAATTTCCCGCTGGCTGGCCGAACCGCAAACCCGCAAGGGCGCGCTGATCACCTTGCTGGTCATTGCCGTGGCGCTGTTCGGTCCGTTGCTGGCGCCCCATGGCTCGACGGACATGGTCGGGCCGGTGTACGGCGCGCCCACGGGGTGGGCGCTGCTCGGGTATGACTTCCTGGGGCATGACGTGTTGTCGCGGCTGCTCAGCGGCGGCCTCTCGGTGCTGTGGATGTCCGTGGCGGCGGCGAGCATTGCCCTGGCCGTCGGCAGCACCCTCGGCTTGCTCGCGGGGCTGTCGCGGCGGCGCCTGGACCAGTTGATCACCTGGCTGGCGGACGTGTCCCTGGCGTTTCCCGACCTGATCCTGGTGTTGTTGATTGTCTCGATGCTCGGCCGCGCGCCGTGGTTGATCGTGCTCACGGTGTCGATTGCGTTTATCCCGGGGGTGATCCGCCTGGCGCGGGCCAGCGCGGTGGCAGTGGCGGGGCAGGAGTTTGTCGAGGCCGCGCAGATGATGGGCTACTCGCGGCGGCGGATCCTGTTCAAGGAGATCCTGCCGAACATCCTTACGCCGTTGCTGGTGCACTTTGGCAACATGCTGACCTGGGGGGTGGGCATGCTCTCGGGCCTGAGCTTCCTCGGTTATGGCGTGGCGCCGCCGACGGCGGACTGGGGCTTGATGATCAATGAAAACCAGGCCGGGTTGCTGGTGCAGCCCTGGGCGGTGTTGGCCCCCGCCGTGCTGATCGGCGTGTTTGCCTATGGCACCAATATCCTCGCTGAAGGCATCGGCCGCAGCAGCGCACGCCTGGGAGAAAAACAGCCATGAATGCAATCGCGCAGATGACGACGACGGTGCTGCAGGTCAGTGGCTTGCGGGTTGAATTGGCGGGGCAGGTGGACGTGTTGTCCGGCGTGTCTTTCAGCCTGGAAGCCGGGGAAATCCTCGGGCTGGTGGGTGAGTCGGGGTCCGGCAAGACCACCTTGGCTACCGCGCTGCTGGCCCATGCCCGACGCGGCGCACGGATTGTCGGTGGCCAGGTGCATGTCGCGGGCCAGGCGTTATTGGGCCTGGAAGGTGAAGCGTTGCGCCGTGCCCGTGGCAGCCTGATCGGTTATGTCGCCCAGGACCCGGCCACGGCGCTCAACCCGGCGTTGCGCATTGGCAGCCTGTTGGATGAAACCCTGGCGGTGCATCAACTGCGCCTGGACAAGGCGGCGCAGCGACAGCGCATCATTGAAACCTTGCGTGATGTCGGCTTGCCGGATGACCCGCAGTTCTTGCGCCGTTTCCCTCATCAACTGTCCGGCGGCCAGCAACAGCGAGTGATGCTGGCCCTGGCGTTTGTCCTGCAACCGCGGCTGATCGTGCTGGACGAACCGACCACCGCCCTGGACGTCACCACCCAGGCGCATATCCTCGCCACCTTGCGCCGCTTGTGCAAAAGCCAGGGCGTGGCGGCGGTGTATGTGTCCCATGACCTGGCGGTGATCAAGGACCTGGTGGACCGGGTGATGGTGATGTACGCCGGGCGGATTGTTGAAACGGCTACTCGGGACGCCTTGTTCAGTCGGCCATCCCATCCCTACACCCGGGGCTTGTTGGCGGCGATTCCCGATGTGGCCGGGCGCCTTGAATTACGGGCGATTGGCGGGCATGCCCCGGCGCCTGGGCAGCGGCCTCAAGGCTGTGGCTTCGGGCCGCGGTGCGAGCGTTTTCGGGCAGGGTGTTCGCAGCAGGAACCGCTATTGCAGCCGCTGTCGCCAGGGCATGAAGTGGCGTGTCTTGCACCCCATGATCAGCCGTTGCAGCGCATCGCCCTGGCGCCGATTGCTGCGGTGGACGCGCGCACCGACAAGGCCTTGCTGGAAATCAGCGGGTTGAACGTGGCGTACGACCGCCAGGTGCTGTTTGACGTGTCCCTGCGATTGCTGCCGGGGGAGTGCCTGGCGCTGGTGGGCGAGTCCGGTTCCGGCAAGACCAGCCTGGCGCGGGCCGTTGCCGGGTTGGGGGAGAATGCCGAAGGCGAGCTGCGTTACGCGGGGCAACCGCTGCCGTTACAGGCACGGCAGCGCGAGGGGGGCTTGCGGCACCAGATTCAGTACATCTTCCAGAACCCGTACCGGGCATTGAATCCCCGGCAGACGGTGTACCAGACCTTGAGCGCACCGCTGGAGCACTTCTTTGCGGTTAAAGGCAGTGCCGCGCGTGAGCGGGTGGAGGCGGTGCTCAAGCGGGTGTCGCTGCCGGCTTCGGTGGGCGAGTTGTATCCCCATAGCCTGTCCGGCGGTGAGCGCCAGCGCGTGGCAATTGCCCGGGCATTGCTGTGCGAACCGAAGCTGCTGATCTGCGATGAAATCACCTCGGCGCTGGACGTCTCGGTGCAGGCGTCGATTCTGGATTTGCTGCGCCAGTTGCAGCGGGACGGGTTGACGTTGCTGTTCGTCACCCATGACCTGGGCGTGGTGCGGGCGATTGCCGACCGGGTGTTGGTGCTGAAGGTCGGGCGGGTGGTGGAGCAGGGCGCGGTGGATAGCGTGCTGGATCAGCCGCAGTCGGCGTATACGCAGACGTTGCTGGAGCATTCGCCGTCGCTGGGCTGATTGGCACTGCTGCGCAGTGATCGCCGGCAAGCCGGCGCCTACGGTAAAAGGCGCACACCTGTAGGAGCCGGCTTGCCGGCGATAGCGGAGGCCGCCTTTACGCGGCCTTGCGGCGCCGAGCCTCTTCGCGCACTGCCGGAATGATCCACCGCCCATAATCCACGGTGTCATACAGCGGGTCATACCCCCGATTCAAAAACGTCGTGACCCCCAGGTCCACATAATCCAGCAGCGCCTGGGCTACCGTCTCCGGTGTGCCCACCAACGCCGTGGTGTCGCCATACGCCCCAACAGCCGTCGCCGTCGGCATCCACAACGCGCGGTCATGCCGATCGCCTAAAGCCGCCGCTGCCAGCAACCGTTCCGATCCCGTTCCCTTGATCCGCTTCTGCCACGGGCTGCCCGCCGCGAACTGCGGGTTGGCCTTGATCTGCTCCAGAATCTGCTCGGCCCGTTGCCAGGCCAGTTCCTCGGTCGCGCCCAAGATAAGGCGCACCGACAAACTCACCCTTGGCGCCTGTACACCCGCCGCACTGGCCGCCGCCTTGAGCTTGGCAATCTGCTCCGCCACACCGCTCAACGGTTCGCCCCACAGCGCATACAGGTCCGCATGCTTGACCGCAATCTGGTAGGCAATGTCCGACGAGCCGCCAAACGAAATCGGGATATGCGGCTGTTGCAGCGGCTTGACCGGGGAAAACGCGCCCTTGATGTTGAAGTACTTGCCCTCGAAGTCGAAAGGCTCCTCGGCGGTCCAGGTGCGCCGCACGATCTCCAGGTATTCGTCGGTGCGTTGGTAGCGCTCGGTCTTGTCCAGCAGGAAGTCGCCTTCCTGGGGTTCGGCGGTGATGCCGGTGATGGCATGCAGGCGAATGCGCCCGCCGCCGGTGGTGTGGTCCAGCGTGGCAAACGCGCGGGCTGCGACCGTCGGCGCAGTGAGCCCCGGGCGGTGGGCGATCATGAAGCCCAGGCGCTCGGTGTGCGCCGCCGCGTAGGCGGCGATTTGCAGGCTGTCGGCGCTGCCGGGCCCGCTGGCGATCAGTACCCGGTCAAAGCCTGCGTGTTCATGGGCGCGGGCGTGGTGGCGGATAAAGTCGAGGTCGAAATCCGGGCTGCGCACGCCACGGGTCTCGGACCATTGGCGGGGGAAGATCATGCCGACAAATTCAATGGACATGCTGGGGCTCCTTTGAGGGTTAGAACTGGTAGTCGACCTGGGCCAGCAAGGTGCGGCCCGGCATCGGTTGCAGGAAGGTGTTGGTGGAGCCGGCCAGGCCGCTGACGAAGTTCAGTTCGTTGGTCAGGTTCAGCACGCGCAAGGTGGTGCTCCACTGCGGCTGGCGGTAGTACACGGCAAGGTCGAGGTTGTATTCGTTGGGGATCTTTACGGTCTTGCTCAGGTTCAGGTACCAGTTGCTGGTCCACCAGCCGGACAGCTCGGCGCCAAAGCCCGAGTCGAAGCGGTAGTCGACGTAGCCACTGGCGGTGTATTCGGGAATCTGCACCGCGTCGAAACGCCCGGAAGGTCGCTGGTTGAGGCTGTTGTTATCGCCGAACACCGTGCCGTTGTCGGGCACGAACCCGGCCGATGCAAATCCCGCCTGGGAGGTGAATTCGTTGTAGGCATTGAGCTTGGACAGGTTCAGGCCGCTGCGCAGGTGGTCATCCGGCTGATAGCGCACGGTGGCTTCCACGCCCTTGATCACCAGCCGCGCGATGCTGTTGTTGCTGTCTGGCGCCTGGTCCCGAGCCTGCTTGAACGCGGCCAGGGTCATGAACAATTGGTTGGGCACCGCTTCGACCTTCACGCCCACTTCGTGCAACACGCTCAGGCTTTGGAACGCCAACGGGTTGAGCTGGTTGGCGCCACTGCCGCTGCCCCAGCCCAGGCCGTTGGAGAAGAACCCGGTGTTGACCGCCAGCGAGCGATCGAAGGTGTAGTACAGCGTGGTGTTTTCCGTGGGCTTGACGTAGGGGCTGACCTGGAACGCGAACAGCCGGTAGTTGTCGCTGTCCTTGCGCGGGTTGCCGCCGGCGAGCACGAACGGGTTGTCGATCTCGGCCTCGATCCAGCTGCGGCTGGCACCGATGTTCAGGCCGAAGTAGTCGCCGTACTTGAGGTTGTGCTGGCTGAACAGGGTCTTGGTGGTCCAGGTGCTTTCGGCGGTGTAGGGCGCTACAGACTCGGCGTAGAGCCCGTGCCCGGCCGGGTACATCGGTGGCAGGTTCAGCCAGCCGTAGTAGTTGGAATACTGCGGCACGCCGGGCTGGCCGATCCATGCGCCATTGCCGCCGGCGGGGTTGGCACCGGTAAGGCCCAGCAGGTCGCCGGGGTTCTTGCCCGA
The DNA here is from genome assembly GCF_013385665.1 of Pseudomonas sp. D4002. Taxonomy (NCBI): domain Bacteria; kingdom Pseudomonadati; phylum Pseudomonadota; class Gammaproteobacteria; order Pseudomonadales; family Pseudomonadaceae; genus Pseudomonas; species Pseudomonas sp. D4002. The sequence continues at coordinate 44,605 of NZ_JACAPN010000012.1, read as the reverse complement.
GGGGTTCTGGGTCAGGTCATAGGCGTTGATGGTGGAGCCGAAGCTGTTATTGGCCGCAATCGATTGGTTGAATTCGCGGCGATAGATCAGGCCGGTGTTGCTGTCATCCCGCAGGGTCCAGCCGCCCAGGCGGGTTTCATTGCGCGAGCGGAATTCGAAGCGGTTGTCGAAGATGTTGTCTTTGGACTGCACCTGGAACGAACCCACGGCATCGGTGATGTCCTTGGAGCGTTCGTAGAACGTGCTGTTGGCCAGCGTGATGGTGGGCGACAAGTCGGCCTCGACGCGCAGTTGCGTGGTAAAGCGCCGGGAGCTGCTTTCGTCTTCCTTGCGTTGCCCGGTTTGCGAGGACAGCGAGCGTTCGCCGTTGCCCGCCAGCGTCGGGTCATACACCCAGCCCCGCAGGCTGCCGGGGTTGCTCTGGGTGTTGGGCGAGGCGGTCTGGAAGCTGCCGTCCACCACGCTGTATTGGCCCTGGGCATTGCGCTGGCGCTTGACCCAGCCGAGGGTTGGCGCATCGGCGGCGCCAGAGGCCAGCACCGGCGACCACAGGGTGTTGCCGTTCTGGATAATCGGCGTGGCGCGCCCGGCGTAGTACTTGCCGTTGTCCACCAGGTCCTGGGTGGCGCGGTTCCAGCCGTGGGTGATGTTGTAGTCGTAGTAGTTGTCGTAGCTGGCGTTCCAGTCCACCCGCACGTTGTCGTTGCGCCAGGCGAGGGCGCCGTAGAACGCGTCGAAATTGTTGTCGACGTTGTCGTAGAAGTCCTGCTGGCGCTGCTTGGTGATGCTCAGGCGATAGGCCAGGTTGTCGTTCAGTGGCCCGGTATTGTCGATGCTGAATTTGTTGGAACTGCGGGACGTGCCGTCCGGTATCCACGAGCCCAGTTCACCGCTGAGCTTGGTCTTGAACTCATTGAAGTCGGGTTTCTTGCTCAGGTAGTTCACATAGCCGCCGCTGCCGGACACCGAACCGTAGGTGACCGACGACGGCCCGGCGACGATGTCGGCGCCTTCGTAGGCGTTGAAGTTCGCCGGGTGGCGCACGCCGTAACCGCGCTGGCCGTCCTGGAATACCTCGGAGCCCTGGGCGCGAAACTGCGGGGCGATGCCGGCGTTCTGGCCGCCGCCCCGGGTGATGCCGGGGGCGTATTTGACCAGGTCATCGGCGCTGCGGATCGAGTCGTTGGCCAACTGCTCGGCGTTGATCTGCACCACCGAACGCGGCGTGTCGAGGACCTTGGTCTCCGTGCCGCCGTACACCGACGTCGGCGGGCGGGTGGGCAGGGCATCATCATCGGACTGGCTGGCACTGGCCTGCACGGTCACGGTTTGCAGTTGGGTATCGGCGGCAAACGCCTGGATTGGCAGGCTTGCGGCCAGCAGCAGAGGTAAACGCAAGGCGATAGCGTGCATGGCAGAGGTGCCTCATAAAAAACAATGAAGAGCGCACGGTCCCTTGTAGGAGCCGGCTTGCCGGCGATGAGGCCCTTGGGCCCTGCGCCGGTCGACCGGACGCCATCGCCGGCAAGCCGGCTCCTACAGGGCGATGCGGTGTAAGTGGGTCAGGCCGTGTCTTTGAGCCAGAGCTTTTCAAAGCGCCAGGTGCTGAACAGCGACTCTTCCGACTGCGCCCCGCCGACGCGGGTGGAAACGCTGTCGAGCAAGTCGGCGTAGCCCCAGATCAGCATCCCGCCGCGCTCGTACTGGATCTGCTGGACCTGATGCACCAGGGCCTTGCGTTTTTCCAGGTCGGGCTGGGCCATGGCGGCCAGGAACAGCTCGCTGAATTGCGGGTCGTTGAAGTGGGTCTTGTTGGACACCGCAAACGGCGCGTCGGTATGGATCGCACTGGCCAGGAACGGCGCGCCGATGCTGCCGCCGGTGCTCAGGGTCCAGTCGTTTTTCAACGGGCCCTGGAAAGTCGCCAGGTCCACCTGCTTGACCTTCAGGGTCACGCCAATGCGCTTGGCCTGCTCGGCCAGCACCAGCGCCGAACTCAAGCCAGGCCCCGGAGTGGTGATCAATTCCACCTCGAGGTTTTCCTGGCCGGCGTCCTTGAGCAGTTGCGCCGCCCGTTGCGGGTCGTAGGGGCGTGGCCCGAGGTCGTGGTTGAAGGTCGGGTCGCTGGGCGCGTACAGGTCATTGGCCACCCGGCCCTGGCCGTTCAGCGCGCGGCGCACCAGTTCTTCGCGGTCGGCCATCAGGCGAAACGCTTCGCGCACCCGTGGGTCGTTGAACGGCGGCTTGTCGAGGTTCATGTCGAACGACAGCCAGTTACCGGTCACCGAGGTGATCACCTTCAGGCGCGGGTCCTTTTGCAGGATCGGCAACTGCTCGGTGGGCATCACGTTGGCCATGTCGATTTGCCCGGAACGCAGGGCGGCCAGGCGCGAGACCTGATCCTTGAAGTCGATGATCTCCAGCTCATCGGCGTAGGGCTTGCCGTCCTTGTAGTAGTTCTCGAAGCGGGTAAACAGTGAGCGTTGGCCGGGGGTGAAGCTTTTGAGCTTGTAGGGGCCGGCGCCCACCGGGTTGGTGACCGGGTGGTAGTCCACCGGCACGATGCCGCCGAAATTGACCCAGGTTTCTGCCAGCGGCATGTAGCTACGTCCCTCGCGGAAGCTCAGGCGCACGGTGCGGTTGTCGAGCTTGACCAGGTTGTCGCGGTCCACCCAGTGCAGCAGCGCCGCGTAGGGCGAGGCCAGCTGCGGGTCGGTGAGGCGGCGGATCGAGAAGATCAGGTCGTCGGCGTCGATGGTCTTGCCGTTGTGGAATTCCAGGCCGGGGCGCAGGCGCAGGGTCCAGCTGCTGGCGTCGGCATTCGGCTCCGCGAACTCGGCCAGAGCCAGGCGCGGCTGCATCTGCTCGTCCCATTCCCAGAGCTTGCTGTACAACGCAAAGCCGCGAACGATGCCGCTGCCAATGGGTTTGTGGGCATCGAGGTTGCCGCTCTGGTTGCCGTCGAGAATCCCCAGGCGCAGGCGCCCGCCGTAGCGGGGTTGATCGTTGCCGGTGACGTTTTTGGGCGTGTCAGCGGGGCCGCAACCGGCCAGCAGCAAGCCGCCGCCGACGGTCACGCTGTAGCCGAGAAAGTCCCGACGGCTAAGCAGTAGGCTCATGGCATCAGACTCCGGCCGGGCCGTTGGCGGAGCGCAGTTCCAGCACCGGCTCCTGGGGACGACTCAACTCGGCGCGTTCACTGCGAAAGTGCGGCAGGATGTGTTCGCCGAGGCGGTAGGCTTCTTCCAGGTGCGGATAGCCGGCGAGGAAGAACAGGTCGATGCCGATGCTGTTGTACTCGCGAATCCGCGCCACCACGTTCTCGTAGCTGCCCACCAGCGCACAGCCCGGTGGAATACCGATGTAGCCAAAACCGGTCCATACATTGGGGTGGATGAAGAAGTCATCGAAGCCCTGGGTCTCGGTTTTTTCGCTGAAGCCGTGCTCGTAGCTGAGCTTGCGCGCCGTACGCAACCCGGCGTGGGCCGCCACGGCCTTGACCGCGCCGCGGGCGATGCCTTCGTCGAAGAAGCGTTTGGCTTCGGTGCGGGCCAGTTCTTCGGTTTCCCGGGTGATCACGTCAATCGACAGGCCGAAGCGAATGTCAGTGCGGCCCCACTTCAGCGCGCGTTCGCGCAGGTCGGCGATCAGGGCGGCGATTTCGTCCGGGTGTTCGGCGCGCATCAGGTAGAAGTCGGCGTGCTTGGCGGCAAACTCCCGGGCGGCGATGGATGAGCCGGCGGTGCAGATCAGCGGCAGCTTGGCCTTCTTCAATGGCCCGCGCAGGCCACCACCGTCGGCCTTGTAGAACTTGCCGTCGTAGTGGAAGGACTCGTTGTGCCAATAGCCCTTGACCACGTCCATGAATTCGGTGGCGCGTTCGTAGCGTTCATCGTGGTCGCTGAAGTCGCCGACCTGGCGCTGGATCACGTCCGAGCCGCCGTTGATGATGTTCCACACCAGGCGGTTGCCGGTGGCCCGCTGGTAAGTCGCCGCCTGCTGCACCGCCACCCACGGGGTGTAGTGGTAAGGCTGGAAGGCGGTGACGAATTGCAGGGTACGGGTTTCCCGGGCCAGCAGCGCGCAGACGGTCCACGGTTCTTCGCCGGTGGGCGCGTTGACCATCAGTGCGCCGCCAAAGCCGTTGATCTCCGCAGCCCTGGCGATTTGCCCGAGGTAGTCGATGTAGGTGAAATGATCACCGACACTGAAGCCCGACACCGCGCCGGTGCTGGGCCCGCCGCGATGCCAGTCGCCCCGGTTGCGCGGGTCGCCGGGCAGGAACTGGGTTTCGCCGTGCAAGGGCAGGCGGGTAAAGAATTCGATGCTCATGCAAGCCTCCTGCTTATTGCGCGGTGGGGGCGCAGATCGGGGTGATCGGCTGGTCGTTGATGACTTTGTGGGCAAACGGGATCGAGTCCTTGAGCGATGCATTGACCGTGGCACTGTGGCCCAGGCCTTTGTACAGGTGGCCTTCGACGATGGAGCCAGCCTTGCAGGCGTCCTGCATCAGCTTGACCTGGGTCGCGGCGGCCGGCGTGGTGTCTTCGGCGCCGGTGCCGATGAAAATCGGCTTCGAGGTTTTCAGCGTCGGGTAAGACACCTGCGCCAGCCACGGCGCGAGTTGCTTGCCCTTGTAGTCTTTCTTGGTGTTGGCGATGCTCAGGCCGAGGCCTTCGACATCGCCTTCGAGGGCGAACAGGCAACTGGTACGGGCCTGCTCGAAAATCGGCAGGGCCTTGTCGGTATAGAAGTCGGCGGGGTTGATGCTCGGGTCGTATTGCTGGGCGGCGAGCAACGTGTAGAAGCCGTAGGCCAGGGTGGGATCGACCTTGTTGCGCACCTCCTCGCTGGGGTTCTTCGCGTAGTCGAGGGTGTAGATCACGCCGGTGCCGATGCTGCCTTTCACTCCCAGGTCCGGAGCGTAGGTGGCGGCATAGGCGGCTGCGGCGAAGGCGCCGGCACCGCCCTGGGACTGGCCGACGATCAGTACTTTGTCGGCCAGCCCGGGTACGCCGGCCACCACGGCCTTGGCGGCGTCGAGAATCCCGTAGGCGGCCATGCGGCTGTTCAGCAACGGATGCCCACCGGGTACGCCGAGGCCCTGGTAGTCGGTGGCGACGACGGCAAAGCCTTCGGCCAGCCAGCGATTGAGGTAGGCCACGTCACGGTAGGAGCGACCTTGCCACGACGGCGCACACACATCCGCCACGCCCACGGTGCCATGGCCCCAGCTCGCCACTGGCCAACCACCGGCAGGCGGCGTGCCTTTGGGCAGGAACAACGCGCCGGACACCACGATCGGTGTCTTGTTATCGATGCCGTCGGTGGAGGTGTACAGGATGCGTTGGGCGCTGGCGGCATTGGCCAGGCTCAGGGTGTTGTCCAGCGGCTCGCTGCGCAGCAGTTTGCCGGGAACGGCCGGGATGGCTTTTTCCCAGGTGTAGAAAGCCGAGACGCGGCCATCACCTTGCAGCGGGTCAGGTTTGGGGGCGTAGGTGTCGGCAGCAAACACGCTCATGGACAGGGCCAGGACGCTGAGGCCGAAGGCAAAGGAGTGCGGCAGTTTCATGCTCAATTTCCCTATTACGGATTGGTGCTGACCTGGCCACGCAGGGCCGGCCAGTAGTCGGTGAGTTTCAGGTCGATCAGGGCCTGGTTGGTAAAGCCGGTGGCCAGTGACGGGCCGATGTCGTAGGTGTCGCGAATCAGGTGATTGGCCAGGGCGTAGGTGGTGAGGGCCTGGTAATGAGCCTTGAGTTGCTGGTCGCTTTTTGGCGCCCAGCGATCCTTCCAGGCCACCGGGTCGTTCTGGTCGTCGCGACGCAGCACGCTCTCGGCGGTGCCGGCGCGGGATGACAGTTGGTAATAGGCGTCCTGGTTCTGTGGCTGGGAAATCCACCACGCAGCTTTCACCCAGGCGGTGGCGAGCAATTGGGTGATATCCGGGTGCTGCTGTACGAAGGTCTCGGTGCCCCACAGGTCGGAGACCAGCCGCCAGTCGTTGCTGCCTTGCTTGGTCGACCAGATGATCTTGCCCACGCCTTTGTCTTCCAGGGCATAGGCCTCGCTGAGCAACACTGCTGCGTCGACCTTGCCGGCAGACACAGCCGCGGCGCCGACTTGCGGGTTGAGATTGGCAATCTTGAAATCGTCGAGCTTCAGGCCCTTGCTGGCCAGGAAGTTGCTGAAGGCGAACTCCCATGGCCGACCGCGATGCAGCGCCAGGCGCTTGCCCTTGAGGTCTTCGATGGTGTTCGCGGCGGAGCCTTCCGGTACCACCAGGTAAATATTGTTGCCGCTGCCACCGGGCACGATCAGCTTGCCTGGTACGCCACCGGCGCCGGCAATTACCGAGGGCAGGTCACCGCGTACGGCGAAGTCCAGGCTGTTGTTGCTGAAGCCTTCGTTGATCTGCGGCCCGGCGCCGGCATGGGGCAGGGCGATCCACTCCAGCTTGACCCCGCGCTCACGCAGTTGCGCTTCGAGCCAGCCGTCTTCGATAACGCGCCCGGCGATGCCGCCGAACACCGGTTTGCCGCCCTGGGTGTAGGCGACGATCGCGATCTTCACCGACGCCGGTGGCGCCTGTTCGGCCAGCACGCCGGTGCTGACCAGCACAGCGAACATGGTGGCGATGCTGTTGCGCCAGAATCTTTTCATTGGGATCTCCCTGCTAAGTGATCGCGACCCCCTGTAGGAGCCGGCTTGTCGGCGAAAGCGTCCGTTTAGTCGGTGCAAGGCTTGAGGGCCTCTTCGCTGGCAAGCCAGCTCCTACAGGGCAGGTGGCGTTGAGAGGGAGAGAGCAGATTGCATGCCATCAGCCGAAAAACGCGCTGCACACCTTGTAGAACGTGGCTTTGCGGATTTTCGAAGGACTGCCTGGCAACGGCTTGGTGTTGATCTGCACACACGCAGGTGCTGGCTGATTGTTGCTCCAGCAGCAGGCGAGGTGCGATGTGTTGGTATATTCGTTTTGGGAATATATAAATATTAATTAATAATTAAATGGTATAGAAAACTTCATGCACTATTGACACGCGCTTTTACTGCCAGGAATGCACCATGTCGCTGATCACCCATCCCAATGCCCGTGAATTGACCAAGTCGGTGCGCGCCACCGTGCTGGTCTTCAAGGACCCGCGCTCACAGGAATTGCTGGCGCGTATCGAGCGCCTGGCCCCCAGTGAGGCCAACACCTTGATCATCGGCGAGACCGGCACCGGCAAGGAATTGGTCGCGCGGCATATCCATCACCTGAGCCGTCGCGGGCGTGAACCGTTTGTGGCGGTGAACTGCGGCGCCTTCGCCGAAACCCTGGTGGAAAGTGAGTTGTTCGGCCACGAGAAAGGCGCATTCACCGGCGCCACCACCCACAAGGCCGGCTGGTTCGAAGCGGCCAACGGCGGCACGCTGTTTCTGGATGAGATCGGCGATTTGCCGTTGAACATGCAGGTCAAATTATTGCGGGTGTTGCAGGAGCGAGAAGTGGTGCGCCTGGGCTCGCGCACACCGATTCCGATCAACGTACGGCTGGTGGCGGCCACTAACGTCAACCTCGCCGACGCGGTGGTGGCGGGGCATTTCCGAGAGGATTTGTTCTACCGCCTGCACGTCGCCACCATCCGCCTGCCGCCCCTGCGGGAACGGCCCGGTGACATCCTGCCGCTGGCGGAGTTTTTTCTTGAGGAGCACTGCCAGCGCCTCGGCTACAACCGCGCGTCACTGAGCATCGATGCCGAGCGCAAGCTGCTGGAACACAGCTGGCCGGGGAATATTCGCGAGCTGGAAAACGCCATTCACCATGCGTTGCTGGTGTGCCGCAATCAACTGGTGCAGCCGCCGGATTTGCACCTGGTGGACATGCGTTCTTCCGGCATTCGCCAGGACGAGGCGAACCAGGCCGCGCCTGCGATCACTGGGCCGGTGAGCCTGGAGGCGGCGCTCACTGCGTTGTTCGAACAGAACATTCCGGACCTCTACGAGCACATCGAAGAGACGATCTTTCGCGCGGCCTATCGCTATTGCCATGGCAACCAGTTGCAGACCGGGCGCCTGCTGAATATCAGCCGCAACATCGTGCGGGCGCGGCTGGAGAAGATCGGCGAGTTGGGCAAACCGGTGCTGCTCGACGGGCAGTGACGGGGGTGTTAGCGTTTCGGGCTTCTCTGATCTGTAGAGGGCTCGACGTTGATTCGACTGACCGATTACATCGCTGATTTTTCCCGTTCGCCGCTGGCACCCTGGGTGGATCTTGCGCCGTGGGAGTTGGTGACCCAGGCGCCGGAAATCGTTCGCAAATTGCTGGCGGGGCTTTCTGATGATGACTATGAGATTCATGACGAGATTGCCGTGCACCGTACTGCGGTCGTGGAGGCGGGCGCTGTTTTGAAATCGCCGCTGATCATCGGCGCCCACTGTTTTATCGCTGCCGGTGCCTACCTTCGCGGCGGTTGCTGGGTGGATGAATATTGCATCTTCGGACCGGGTGCCGAGCTCAAGACGTCCTTTGTCTTCAGCGGCAGCAAGTTGGCGCATTTCAACTTTGTCGGTGATTCGGTATTGGGCCGCGGGGTTAACCTGGAAGCCGGCAGTATCGTGGCCAACTACCGGAACGAGCGTGACGACAAGGAAGTGCAGGTGCGCATTGACGGGCAGTTGCAGCGCACCGGCTGTGACAAGTTTGGCGCGCTGCTTGGGGATCAGTCGCGGGTTGGAGCCAATGGTGTGTTGGCACCGGGAGCGGTGCTTGCGGCGGGTAGTGTGGTTAGGCGTGGGGAGGTTTTCGATTGTGAGGGGTAGGGGGTTTTTGGTGTACATATCCGTTAGTTGAGTAACGGCTGCTTATGGTTTCGCTCTTACAGCGACTCGCTTTGGAAAAGCCGGAATGCCGGCCCAGCCCAAAGTAAGCACAGGGCTCTGCCCCGCCTGTCGGCGCCTCGCTGTGGCTCGGGCTTATTGGGGCAGTCAGAGCCAGATCAAAATCAAAAGCAAGAGCACAGCGGCCTACAGGCCGGCTTGAGTGGTAGAAGCCAGAGCAAGATCAAGGGCGCACACGGTCCAAATGTGGGAGCGGGCTTGCTCGCGAATGCGGTGTGTCCGTCACCCAATGCATCAACTGAAAGACTGCATTCGCGAGCAAGCCCGCTCCCACATTTTTTGACCGTGCCCGCTTTAGATTTTGATTTTGCTCTTCAACACTCAAGTCGGCTTTCAGGCCGCTGTGCTCTTGATCTGCTTTTGATCTTGATCTTAGGCGCCCCGTTAAACCACGCTGGCCGAACGCAGGTAGTACGGGGCAGGGACGCCCCGTCGCGGCGGCCCGCTTCCCAACGCTACTGCAAGTTGACAAACAATCCCCCGTCTACCAACAGCGAAGCTCCGGTCACATACCGCGCCATGTCCGAGGCTAGGAACACGATGGGCCCCGCGACGTCGTCGGGTTCACCCAGGCGCCCCAACGGCGTGCGCGAAGTCATGTACGTCAGCTTCTCCTCGTCGGCCAAGTCTTCCTTGTTGATATCGGTGGCAATCGTTCCCGGCAGCACCGAGTTGCAGCGAATACCATACGGCCCCAACGCAATCGCACAGGACTGCATCAACGAGTGCAGCCCGGCCTTGGTCGGCGTGTAGTGCGTCTGCATCCCGCCACCCACCAGCGCACTGATGGAACTGACGGCGATGATCGCGCCGCCCTTGCCCTGGTTTTTCATCTGGTTTGCCGCCGCTTGCACGGCGAAGTAGGCGCCGTTGAGGTTGGTGTTGACCGTCTTCAGGTACACCTCACGCGGCATGTCGAGAAACGAGTGGAACGGACAGATCCCGGCGTTGTTGACGAACACATCCACACTGCCGAATGCCTTGAGCGCGCCGGCCACCAGTTTGTCGCCGGTGTCCGGATCAGCCGCATCGCCGCCCACCTCCACCGCTTGGCCGCCGAACGCCTTGATTTCCTCGATCAACGAAAACGCCGCTTCAGTGCCTTGGCCGCTACCACTGTGGCCGATGACCACACGGGCACCCTGGCGTGCACATTCCCTGGCGGCGGCGCGGCCGATTCCACGGGAGGCGCCAGTAATAATCACGGTTTTGTCTGCAAGTAACATAAGTGAACTCCTGAAAAAAAGCGGCCTCAGCCGAGATAGTTGCCGTAACCGACCATGGCAATGGCACCGAGAATCACCGCGATACCCGCGGCCAATACGCCTTTGTTGGTGGCGCTGGTGCCCTGCCATTCGCGGAAATACAGGCCCCAGCAGTTGGATACGATGATGATGAAAGACATGTGCAACACCCACGAACTGGCGTCGTTCTGCAGGCGGCTTTCGCCCATGCCGTAGAAGAAAAACTGCAGGAACCACAGGGTGCCGGCACACGCCACCAACAGGTAGTTGCCAAGCAGCGGAGTGCTGCGGTCGGTGTAGTTGTGGAACGTGCGGTTGCGCCAGTTCAGCCACAGGCACCAGAGGCCGTTGGTGGTCAGGCCACCCCACATGATCACCATGAAGGTCACGTTGTTCTGGAACAGGCTGTTGGCGCCATGCTCGACAGCCGCGGCAGCCAGTGGGCGCCCGGCTGAAATACCGTAGCTGAAGCACGCGCTCAGCACCCCGGAGATCACCGCAACCAGCATGCCCTTGGCCACCGAGAACTCGCTGATGCTGGCGAATTTCACCGCTTCCGGCACTTCTCGTTCCTTGATCAGCCCGGCCTTGCCGCACACGGCGATGCCCACCAGCGATACCGCCACGCCCCACAGCACCCAATGCCCGCCCTGGGAGGCGAGCATTGAGGTCAGGGTGCCTTCGGTGGCGTCGGTGAACAGGTCGCGATACAGCGCCGGCATCAAGGCGCCAAGGGCCGAGGTCAGGCCCAGTACCAGCGACATGCCCAGGGACAGCCCGAGGTAGCGCATGGTCAGGCCGAAGGTCAGCCCGCCGATGCCCCAGAGCACGCCGAACAGGTAGGTCCAGAGCAAGGTGCTGCTGTCGGCCTGGCGCAGGATGTCGGCCCAGCCGGGCACGGTCAGTTGCGCGGCAATCAGCGGCACGATCAGCCATGACACCAGGCCGCCGGTGATCCAGTAGCTTTCCCAGGCCCAGCCGCGGACTTTCTTGTAGGGGATGTAGAAGCTGCCGGAGGCGAAGCCGCCGATGAAGTGCAGAATCACACCGAAGAGAATGATTTCCACGTAGTCGAATCCTTTTTTATTGTTGTGGTAGCGCGCTGTTTCAGCCTGGGGTAAGGCTGAACATCGGGATTAAATCCACGCTGACGGGCGAGGCGTCCGGCTGGCTGGGCATGATGTCTTGCATGTACTGCCACCACCGTTGCATCAGCTCGGTGCCCGGCAGTGCGTCGAGCCCGTGCCGCTCTTCGTGGGTCATCACGGCGAACAAGGCGTTGCTGGCCTCGTCGAGGAAGATCCGGTAGTCCACCACGCCGGCATCACGCAGGGCCTGGGCCAGTTCGGGCCAGATCTCATCGTGGCGTCGACGGTACTCGGCGTGCTGGCCGGGGTTGAGGTTCATGCGAAAGGCTCGGGTCTGCATTACTTGCCTCCGTGGGGTGGCGTAGGACTGTAGATGCGCACCGCGTTGTGCAGGAAGAACTTGCCCTGTACGTCCTCGGATTTGCCCGCCATGCAGGCTTTCACCAGGCCCAGGGTGGTGGCGAAACTGGCCAGGTGATCGCTGTTGGGCCAGTCGCTGCCGAAGAAGCAACGGTCTTCGCCAAAGGCTTCCCACAGCACGGCCAGGCGGTCGTTGTAGAACGCCGGGTCAAGGATCAGACCCTGCGGGCCGACCTGGGGGATTTCCGCCAGTTTGGCAAATACATTCGGCCGCTCTGCCAGGCGCATCAGGTCGGCGTGATACGCGGATTCTTCGCCGGCGGGCACGCTGGCATTGGGCAGGTGATCGACGATGATGCGCAGCTCGGGCAAGGCATCGCTCAAATGCAGCAGCCCTTTGATCAAGCGCGGATTGGGGTTGGCGCTGTCCAGGCCACGCCCGTATTCGGCGAGGCGGCGCAGGCCTTCGATAAAGCCGGGGCGCTTCTGGTCGTCTGGCAAATCGCGGTCCCACAGGTTGCCGTAGCGCAAACCGAGGAACAGCGGTTCATGGGCCAAGGCATCGAGGTCTGCCGCAAAGTCGCCGTGCAGCGGGTCAAGGTTGCCGACGAAACCGAGCATGCGCAGGTCGCTGCGCAGGGTCTCCAGCAACCAGCGGTTGTCGTCGCGCCACGGGCTGGCTTCCACGGCAATCGCGCCGATCACGTTATGTTCGCCCGCCAGCGGCCAATAATCCGCCGGCAAATGTGCGGCATACAGCGCGTTTCCCGGCTCGGGCCAGGGAATACCCTGGGGGCGGCGCGGGTCGAACAGGTGCAAATGGCTGTCGATGATCGGCCCGCTGTAAGGGGTAAGGGGCATAGCGCAATCCTTCGGAACAATGGATGGGGAAGGGCCCGCACGCTACCGCGCCAAGGCCCGTTGCACCACTTCAGCTCTGCAAGTACACCGCATGGGTGTGGGTGTACTCGTACAGGCCGTGCTTGCCATCGGCGCCGCCGATCCCGGATTTACGCACGCCGGCATGAAAGCCTTGCATCGCCTCGAAGTTCTCGCGGTTGACGTAGGTTTCGCCGAACGACAATTCGCGCACCGCCTGCATCGCCTTGCCCAGGTCGCGGGTGTAGATCGAGGAGGTCAGGCCGTAGTCGCAGTCGTTGGCCATGGCGATGGCCTCATCCAGGTCGTCGACAATCTGAATCGGCAGCACCGGGCCAAAAATTTCTTCGCGCATGATTTCCATGTCGGCGTGGCAACCGGCCAATACCGTCGGCTGGAAGTGAAAGCCCTGGCCCAGGTCGGCGATCTGCCCACCGGTGACCAGCGATGCACCCTGGCCCAGCGCGGTGCGCACCTTGCGATTGACGCTGTCCAGGCCCTGGCGGTTGATCAGCGGGCCCATCTCCACATCGGCCTGGGCGATGGGGTCGCCGTAGCGGGTGGCGGCCATCGCGGCGCTGATGCGCTCGATAAACTGGTCGGCCACCTTGCGCTCCACGTACACCCGTTCGGCGCAGTTGCACACCTGGCCGCTGTTGATGATCCTTGAGTCGCGAATGGCGTTTATCGCGAGGTCCAGGTCGGCATCGGCGAGGACGATGGCAGGTGCCTTGCCACCCAGCTCGAGGTTGAGCTTGGTGATATGGGGGGCGGCGGCAGCCATGATCCGCGAGCCGGTGGCGACGCTGCCGGTGAAGCTGATCATGTCCACGCCCTTATGGGCGGTGAGGGCGCCACCGACGCGGCCATCGCCGCAGACCACATTGAATACCCCGGCCGGCAGGTCGGTCTCGGCCACCAGTTTGGCGAACTCGAAGCAGTTGTTCGGCGTTTCTTCGCTGGGTTTGATCACGATGGTGTTGCCGGTGAGCAACGCCGGGGCCATCTTGCGGGCGATCAAAAAGAACGGGAAGTTCCACGGCAGGATGCCGGCCACCACACCCAGGGGTTTGCGGAACAGGAAGATATTTTCATTGGGGCGGTCGCTGGTGATGATCTCGCCTTCAATGCGGCGCGCCCACTCGGCCATGTAGTCGAGGTAGTCGGCGGTGAAGTTGACTTCCACTTCCGCCAGGCCGCTGACCTTGCCTTGCTCCAGGGTAATGGTGCGCGCCAGGTGGGCGACGTTTTCCCGCAGCTTGGCGGCGATGCGGCGCAAGTGACCGGCGCGTTCGATCGCCGGTTTGCGCGCCCAGTCTTTCTGCGCATGACGCGCAGCGGCCAGGGCCTGGTCGACGTCATCAAAGGTGGACGCCGGGACCTTCGACAGCAGGACGCCGGTAGCCGGGTTCAACACATCCAGGTGGGCATCGCTCGGGGTAAAGCGGCCGTTGATGAAGTTCTGGTAGACCGGTACGGATGACATGCTTGGCTCCTCAGTAAGTACGTGACGGTGCTTTGGCGTCGGCGGCGGGGCGATAGCGGGCCAGGGTCGCCATGGCACCCTGGCGCAGCAAGCTGATGTCGATGGCCACCGCAATGAACTGGCAGCCCCAGGCTTGATAACGGCGAGCGTCGTCTTCGTTGGGCGCGAGAATGCCGCAGGCCTTGCCGGCCGCCAGCGTGGCATTGACTGCGTACTGGATGCGCTCCTGTACCTCGGGGTGCCCGGGATTGCCGGGGTGACCGAGGCCGATGGACAGGTCGGCGGGGCCGATAAACACCGCGTCCACGCCTTCCACCGCCGCAATCGCCGCGACGTTTTCAACGCCGCGACGCGACTCCACCTGCACGATCAGGCACAGCTGTTCATGGGCGGTGTTGAGGTAATCCGACACGCCGTCCCATCGGGTGGCGCGGGTCAAGCCGCCACCAACGCCACGAATACCGTGGGGCGGATAACGCATCGCACGCACCAGGGCCTTGGCTTGCTCGGCGGTTTCGACCATCGGGATCATCAGCGTCTGGGCGCCGACGTCCAGCAGTTGCTTGATCAGGTTGGCGTCGCTGCTTACCGCGCGTACCACCGGGGCGGTGGTGTAGTGAGCCACGGACTGGAGCTGGTTGAGCACGCTGGGCACGGTGTTGGGGGCGTGTTCGCCGTCAATCAGCATCCAGTCATAACCGGTGCTGGCGACGATCTCGGCGGCATAGGCGGTGGCGAAGCCGGCCCAGATCCCGTATTGCGCGGCGTCTTTACGCAGCGCGGCCTTGAAAGCGTTGTGGGGCATGTTCATGGCAGGAGTCCTCAGCGGTTGTACGGGCGATGCAATTGGCAATCGGGGTTGAGGTCCACGCCAAACCCGGGTTTGTCGAGCACCGACAGGCGCATGCGGCCATTCACCGGCACGGGTTCACCGAGCAGTTGCGGGTGGAACATCGGCACCACTTCGTCTGCCTTGGGCGCCATCATCAGGAACTCGGCGAACGGGCTGTTATGGCGGGTCGCAACAAAGTGGTAGCTGTAGACCGACGAGCCGTGGGGCACCACCAACGCATTGTGGGCATCGGCCAAGGCGGAGATTTTCACCAGCTCGGTGAGGCCGCCGCACCAGCCCACATCTGGCTGGATAATGTCGCAGCACCCCATCTCCAACAGCATGCGAAAGCCCCAGCGGGTGGCTTCGTGTTCGCCGGTGGTAACCAACATGCCTTTGGGCACGTTGTTGCGCAGCGCGGCATAGCCCCAGTAGTCGTCGGGCGACAGCGCTTCTTCGATCCATTTCAGGCCGTATTCATGGGCGCCGGTTGCCAGTTTGGTGGCGTAGTTCAGGTCCAGGCTCATCCAGCAGTCGAGCATCAGCCAGAAGTCCGGGCCGACCCGTTCGCGCATGGTTGCCAGTTCCTCGAGGTTTTTGCGCAGGCCTTCTTCGCCTTCCGATGGGCTGTAGTGCAAGGGCATCTTGCCGCCGATAAAACCCATCTTCTGTGCGAGGTCCGGGCGGGCGCCGGTGGCGTAGAACTGCAATTCGTCACGCACCGCGCCGCCGAGCAACTGGTGCACCGGCTCCTGGCGGATTTTGCCGAGCAGGTCCCACAGCGCCAGGTCGACACCGGAGATCGTGTTGATCACCAGGCCCTTGCGGCCGTAGTACAGGGTGGACTGGTACATCTGGTCCCAGATTTTTTCGATATCGGTGACGCGGGCGCCTTCCAGGAAGCGCGCCAGGTGCTTCTCGACGATATAGGCGGCGGGCTCGCCACCGGTGGTCACGGCGAACCCGACGGTGCCGTCGCTGGCCTCGATTTCCACTACGAGCGTGCCGAGTACGTTGATCCCGAAACTGCGGCGACTCTGGCGGTACTCGGGGTATTTGCTCATGGGGGTGCTGATGTGATCGTCGATCCAGTGGCCGTCTGCCTGGTCGTGGTAGTCCGCGCCGCCGCCGCGCAGCACAAAGGCGCGCACGTGCTTGATTGTGATGTTGCCCATGGTGTGACTCCTTGATTAAACAGTGGCCGGCGTGTTCGTCGCTTTATGGCCTGGGGAATGGATACCGAGTACCAGCAAGGCTGCGACTACAGTGGTGGCGGACAGCAGGTAAAGGCCGGCCGCAGGGGAGTGAAAGGCGGTTTCTGCCCAGTTCTTCAGCACCGGGGCGATAAAACCGCCGAGGGCGCCGAAGGAGTTGATCAGGGCGATGCTGGCGGCCGCTGCGCTGCCGGCCAGGTAGCTGGACGGGAAGGTCCAGAACACCGGTTGCACGGCGATAAAGCCCGAGGCGGCAAAGCACAGGGCGAGCATGCCCAGCAGCGGGTTGGCAAAGGTCACCGAGCAGGCGATCCCGGCGGCGGCCATCAACAGGGTCAGGGACGCGGCTTTGCGGCGTTCACCGGTGCGGTCGGAGTAGCCGGGAATCCACCACGCGGCGAACAGCGCGCAGACCCAGGGAATCGCCGAGACCAGGCCCACCATCAAGCCGACCTTGGTCCCCAGCAGCCCACCGACCTGGGTTGGCAAGTAGAACACCACGCCGTAAACGCTGGCCTGGATCAGTAGGTACACCAGGCACAGGTACAGCACGCTGGGCTGGCACAGCACAGTGAGCAGGCTACGGCCGTGAGAGGTTTTGTGCTGGTCTTCGCGGTCGAGCAGGTCCTGGATCTGGCGGCGCTCTGCAACGCTCAGCCATTTGGCATCGGCGGGGCGGTTGTCCAGGTACCAGTAGGCCCAGATGCCAACCGCGGTGGCCATCAGGCCTTCCACCGCGAACAGCCATTGCCAGCCGTGCAGCCCAGAGAACCCGTCCAGCTCCAACAACAGGCCCGAGAGCGGGCTGCCGAAGATGAAGGCCAGGGGCGCGCCAAAGTAGAAGAACCCCATGGCCTTGCCGCGTACCGCAGAGGGGAACCAGTAGGTGAGGTAGAGAATGACACCGGGGAAAAACCCGGCTTCGGCCACGCCCAGCAGGAAGCGCAACAGGTAGAAGCTGGTTTCGTTATGGGCAAACATCATGGCGGCGGACACCAGGCCCCAACTGACCATGATCCGGCACATCCACAGGCGGGCACCGACGCGATGCATGATCAGGTTGCTCGGCACTTCCAGCAGCGCATAGCCGACAAAAAACACCCCGGCGCCAAAGGCGAAGGCGGCATCACTGAGGCCGGTGTCGGCCTGGAAGGCTTGCTTGGCGAACCCGACGTTGGCGCGGTCGAGGAAGGCCATGATGTACATCAACAGCAGAAAGGGCAGCAGCCGCCAGGAAATCTTGGCGAGCAAGGACGCAGGCAGGGTCTTCATTGTTCAGTCCAGTTGTTTTGTTCTTATGGGAAGGACTGTACGGCGCTCCATCTATACGCTACAAATCGAATCTCGCTTACAACTGATAACCTCAGGGTATCGATAACAAGGAAAAAAATGAGTAGTCCCGCAATCTCCCGCAGCCTGTTCAACCGCCTGCGCTACAAGCATCTGCATATGCTGGTGGCCTTGAGTTCCAGCCAGAACCTGCACCGTGCGTCCCAAAGCCTGAACATGTCGCAGCCGGCGGCGACGCGCATGTTGCGCGAGATCGAGGATATGTTTGCCTGTGACCTGTTCGAGCGCCTGCCCCGGGGCATGCGCCCGACGGCACTGGGCAAGGAATTGATCCGCTTTGCCGAGTCGGCGCTGAGTGGCCTCGACCGCTGCGCCGAGGAACTGATGATGCGCCAGCAGGGCGGCTACGGGTATTTGTCGATCGGCACCATCATGGGCGCGGCGCCGGACCTTGTGATGGACTCCATTGCGCAGATCAAAACCCTCAACCCGCAGATGCGCATTCGCATCATGGGCGACACCAGCGACCAGGTGATCCAGTTGCTGGAGCAAGGCCGCATCGACCTGGCCATCGCCCGGCGCAACGCCGCCACCGACAGTGAGCATTACACCTTTGAGCCCCTGGGCAACGAACGCATGCTGGTGGTGGTGCACGCCGGCCACCCCCTGGCCCAGCGCGAGCATCTGCCGCTGGCGGAACTGGTCAGTGACTGGCCGTGGATCCTGCAACCGCAAACCAGCCCGGCGCGCATTGGTTTTGATGAAGCATTGCAACACCTGGCCTTGCCGCAGCCGGCGGACATTATCGAGTGCAGTTCGGTGTATTCCATGCAGCAACTGATTCAACTCACCGACGCGATCATGGTGCTCTCGGAAAGCGCCCTGCGGGATTACTTGAAAATGGGCCTCGTGGTGGCCTTGCCGGTGGTGCTGGAGGTGCAACTGGCACCGTTCGGGATGCTGCTGCGCAAGGGCGACCCGGTAAGCCGCGAGTTGGGGTTGTTTATCGACATGCTCAGGCAAAAGGCCGCAATGCTTTAAACATCGTGTGCAAAAGAACGTGGTACGCCGGCAGGTTATTAAATAGAATGAATCTCATTTGAGACTGACTCGCGCCGCGCAGGTTACTTGCCATGAATGATGCTGTAGTGCCGACGCACCTCGCTGAACCCAGCCTTCACACGTTGTATCGCGACCACCGCAGCTGGCTCGAAAGCTGGCTGCGGCGCCGCTTGGGCAACGCCTGGGATGCGGCCGACCTGAGCCAGGACACGTTCCTGCGGGTGCTGGCCAGCGCGCAGCCGATTGCGCAATTGCAGGAGCCCCGGGCCTATCTGGTGACGGTGGGCAAGCGCTTGCTGGTGAATTTTCACCAGCGGCGCAGTCTGGAACAGGCGTATCTCAATGCGTTGATGCAGTTGCCGGAGGCTTGCATGCCGTCGCCGGAGCAACGCTGGTTGCTGCTGGAAACCCTGCAAGCCCTGGATGAATTGCTCGACGGTTTGCCGGCGGTGGTGCGCCGCGCGTTTCTCTGGAGCCAGCTGGAAGGACTCGGCTATCGGGAGATTGCCGAGCGGCTCAAGGTGTCCGAGCGTACGGTCAAGCGCTACATGGCCCAGGCTTACGAGCATTGCCTGCTGGTGGAACTGTGAGCCGTACTGCGCCGGATCTCGCCCGGGCGGCGGCGCAGTGGCTGGCGTTGCTGGAATCCGGCAGCGCCACCGAACGTGATCACGCCCGCCTGCAGCAGTGGCGTGACAGCCATCCCCAGCATGAGCAGATCTGGCAAAAAGCCCAGTTGCTGCGCCAACGGTTTACCGACTTGCCGCCAGCGTTGGCCATGGCCAGCCTTGATCGTCCGCAACCGGGACGGCGTGCAGTACTCAAGCGTGCCTTGGGCGTCGCCGCGTTGTTGCCAACCGCGTGGTTGCTCAGCCGGCAATTGCCTATCGACGTGTGGCGCGCCGACCTGCACACCGCTACTGGCGAACGCAAGCGAGTGCCGCTGTTGGATGGCAGCAGCCTGCAACTGAATACCGCGAGCGCGGTGGACGTGGATACGGCCCGGCGCCGTGTGACGCTGGTGGAAGGGGAGATGGCGTTGACGGTGCCGGGGGCTGGTGCGCTGACGGTGCAGACGCGTTATGGCCAGGTGATCGTCAGCCAGGCTGAAGTGTGTGTGCGGCAGTTGTCTTCCGGGTGTTTGGTGTCGGTGTTGAAGGGCGCGGTGCAGGTGCAGGACCTGCGTGGGCAAGTGGCGACATTGCAGGGGGGGCAGCAGGCACGGTTGCAGGCGTCGGGGATGGGCGCTGCGGTGGGGTTTGATGCGTTGCAATTGGGTTGGCGCGACGGTGTGCTGACTGCGCAGAACCAGCTGTTGGGTGATTTTTTGCGGGAGCTGGAGCGGTATCGGCCGGGTGTGCTGCGCTGGGACCCGAGCCTTGAAGGGCTGCGGGTCACTGGGAGTTTTCAGTTGGCTGATACCAATCGAATTCTTGCGTTGCTGGCGTCGACGATGCCGCTGCAAGTGCAGTGCCGTACGCAGTATTGGGTGACGTTGACGCCGCGTAAATCGGCTGCTTGATGCGATCCTTGTGGGAGCGGGCTTGCTCGCGAAAAACCTGAGAGCGCCGCGTTGAATCAGGATGCCCGCGTCATCGTTAACGACCTTCGCGAGCAAGCCCGCTCCCACATTTGAACCGTGCCCGCTTTAGCTTTTGATTTTGGGCGGACTCAACACGTGCCTTTCAGATCACATGCGCCCGCTGCAGCTCAGTCAACGCCAGTGCCTTGAGCCGCGCCAACAGCGGATCCCGCCGATCCCGCGGATGCACCAGCTCCACCGCCAGCTCCTGGCGAATACTGCTCGGCCGGTTATCCATCACCAACACCCGGTCACTCAGGTACAGCGCCTCGTCCACATCGTGAGTCACCAGCAGCAGGGCGATCCCGTGGTGCTCGGCCAATTGCAGCAGCAGGTCCTGCAGCTTCATGCGGGTAAACGCATCCACCGCGCTGAACGGTTCATCCAGCAACAGCACCTGCGGCCGTGAATACAGCCCGCGAGCAATCGCCACCCGTTGCGCCATCCCGCCAGACAACGCCTTGGGCAACGCCTGGCCAAAACCCGTAAGCCCCACCTCATCGATCAACTGCGCGACCCAGGCCTTGTCATAGCCAACGTCATCGCTGAAACCAATGTTTTGCTCCACCGTCAGCCACGGCATCAGCCGTGGCTCCTGGAACACAAACGCGACCTCACCACCACCTTGCAACAGTTCCCCCTGATAGTCCTTTTCCAGCCCGGCGACGATCCGCAGCAAGGTGCTTTTGCCGCAGCCACTGGGGCCCAGCAAACTGACGGCTTCCCGCGGCTGCAAGGCCAAATGGACGTTGGTCAGCACCGTCGTCGCGCCGAAGTTTTTCCGCTCGACGCGAATGTCCAGTAGCGCTTCACTCATGCTCAATTCTCCGGGCCTTGGCCGTTGAAGGTATCGCGCCAGGCCAGGCAGCGTTTTTCCAGGGCCGCCAACAGGCCGTCGCTGATCTTGCCCAGCAGCGCCAGCACGATGATCGCCGCCAGCACAATGTCGGGCCGTGAGGTTTCCCGGCCATCGCTGAGCAGGTAACCCAGGCCCTTGGTCGCGGCGATCAACTCGGCCGCCACCAGGAACATCCACGCCAGGCTCAGGCCGCTGCGCAAGCCGGTGAAAAGGCCGGGCAGGGCGGCAGGCAACAGGATGCGACGCACCAGGCGCGTGCGGCTGAAGCCATACATCTGCCCGACTTCCACCAGCTTGCGGTCGATGTCGCGAATGGCCGCGACGCCATTGAGGTACACCGGGAAGAACGCGCCGATGGCAATCAGCACGATCTTCGAGGTCTCATCAATGCCCAGCCACAGCAGCAACAGCGGCACCCAGGCCAGGCTCGGGATCGAGCGCAGGCCGGCGAAGGTTGGTTCCAGGTACGCCTCGGCCTCGCGGCTCAAGCCGACCCAGGCGGCAAACACCAGGGCCAGGCCGGCGCCGATGGTGAACCCCAGCAGCACCCGTAACAGGCTGGCGCTGATGTGTTTCCACAGCGCGCCTTCGGCGAGGTCGGTGAGGGTCACGGCGATCTCGCTGGGCGCCGGCATCTGGTAGGACGGCAGCCAGCCGATGCGCACCACCACTTCAAGGATCACCAGGATCAACACCGGCAACGCCAGGCCCTTGAGCCGCCGCGGCCAGGCGCTGCGCTGCACGGTGAGCGTTGGCGCGAGTGCGACGGGCAGGGTTTCGCTTTTGCTGCGCATGACGCTCCCCTTATGGACGAGGCAAAGCCTGGCCAAAGCTTGGGTCGATCAACTGGTCGATCACCTGATCCACATTCACCCCACGGCGCACCAGTTCTTCCGAGACCAGGATCGGCGCGGCCGCCTTGGACGACACCACGTCCTGGGCAGTGAGCAATGGGCTGCTCAAGTCGGTACGCGACAATTGCAGCTTGGCCACGTCCAGGGGCAGGCCGGATTCGTCGGCCAGCAGCTTGGCGAATTCGTCGGGGTGTTTCACCGCCCAGTTGCGGGCTTTTTCATAGGCACCGAGCACCTTGGCGATGGTCTGTGGATGCTCCTTGGCGTATTTGTCGGTCACGCTGACCACGCCGTAGCTGTTGAAGTCCTTGTTGCGGTACAGCAGGCGCGAACCCGCCTGGATTTCGCTGGCGGCCATGTGCGGGTCGAGACCGGCCCAGGCGTCCACATCACCTTTCTCCAGCGCGGTACGGCCGTCCGGGTGCTGCAGGTGCACCAGTTCCACGTCGTCCTTGCTCAGGCCGGCTTTCTGCAGGCTGCGCAGGGTGAACAGGTACGGGTCGGTGCCTTTGGTGGCGGCGATTTTCTTGCCCTTGAGGTCGCTGACGCTTTTGAACGTTGAGTCCTTGCGCACCACCAGTGCAGTCCACTCGGCGCGGCTGTACACGTACACCGACTTGATCGGGCTGCCATTGGCCCGGCTGAGCACCGCCGACAGGCTGGCGGACGAGGCGAAGTCGACGCCGCCGCTGTTGAGGTATTCCAGGGAACGGTTGCTGCCCTGGCTCAACACCCAGCCGACCTTGGTTTGCGGCAGCGCTTCTTCAAGCCAGCCGAAGTGCTTGAGCACCAGGCTCACCGGGGAGTAGTAGGCGTAGTCCAGGTTGACTTGCGCAGGGTCGGTTTCCGCTGCATGGGCCAGGGGTTGCAGGCTGAAGGCGAGGGCGCAGGCGCCCAGCAGGGTATTGAAGAAGGGTTTCATGGAACAGCTCCGGACAAGGCGGGAAAAGAGAAGGCTTTTCTTATATTCAGAAAATTCATATGGCATGTTCCATCATGCGTTATAGGAATATGCAGTCTCTGTGCCAGCGTCTTTGCAGGGCAGGGCAGCACCCTGGCGTAGCAGTTGTCGAGCCTAAGCGAGGCTGCGTTCGCGGTGTGTCAGACAGACCGCTGACGCAGCCTCGCTTGGGCTCGACAGCTGCTACGTGGGGAGTGGTTGGGAGTGGGGAGGCGGGCACTTTGTTGAATCACTGTTGGCTGTGCAACAGCTTGCATATGTTTTTATGGAATAAATAAAGAGTTATATATTCCTTTTGTTGGTTTCACGAATAGGGCACTTTGAGTGCCTGCGCATTCGTGCGGATTGACCCAACAGACCAAAGGAAAGCCGACATGACCATTAAAGCGATCAACGTGCGCAACCAGTTCAAAGGCGTGATCAAGGAAATCCTGATCGGCGAAGTGGTGTCCGAGATCGACGTGCAAACCGCGTCGGGGATCGTGACGTCGGTGATTACCACACGCTCGGTGCGTGACCTGGAATTGAAGGTGGGCAGTGAAGTGATTGCCTTTGTGAAGTCGACCGAAGTCTCTATTGCCAAGTTGTGACTGCAATCCAGTTGTGAACCCAATCCAAATGTGGGAGCGGGCTTGCTCGCGAATGCGGTGTGACAGTCGACATCTACAATGACTGATCCACCGCTTTCGCGAGCAAGCCCGCTCCCACATTTTGTTTTGCATACAGCCGTTGGAGGGTTAGTTGAGCCGAGGCCCGCCTCCCGATGGCCGGGACCCAGGCTTCTCATCCGACGCATCCGGCAGTGCCTTGGGCGTTTCACTAGGGTCCTTGTAGTCCTTGTGCAAATCGCCATCCAGCCGGTTGCTCGACGAGCCGCCGCTTTGTGGTGTGGAGTCGAAATGCTCCCACTCCGATTGCTGGAAGCGGAACAGGCTGTCATCGGTCGGCGTGTCGCGGCCGTGGTAGTGGTGTATCTCGTAGTGGGCGTATTCGACCTTATCCGCCCAGTTGTCCTGCAGCAAACCGTCGCCGGCCAGGTCGCGGTACCAGTCGTTTTCCTTCTCGGTAGCCTTCTGTTTTTTATTGTGGTCGACGAAGTAACCGATGATCCCGCCTACCACCGCCAACACCACGCCCACCAGGAACAGCGGCCCGGTCAGCGCCGCCGCCGTGCCTGCGCCAAACAGCGCCGCCGCACCCAATACCCCGGCCGACGCGCCGAACGCACCGCCCGCCACTTGCAAGCCACCTGCGGCCTGAGCCAACGGGTCTTTGCTGTCCACGCCGCTTTTGATCGCCAGGGCGCCGAGCACAATGTCGGCAAAACCACCGGCAATGTCCGTCGCCGGGCCCAACACCTTGATCACGGAACCGGCGATCTTCGCCGATTGGGAGGCGCCAAGCTTGGCCGCACCGGCTGCCTTGAGGCCGTCATCCAGGTGAGTGGCAAGGCCTTCGGTGGCTTCGGTTACCGCCTTGTCGCCCTCGCCAAACAGCTTGGCCACGCCGTCGTACTGGCTGTCGGGAACCGCGTCCAGGGCCGCAGCGATTTCCTTGCTGACCTTTGAGTCGATTTCGGTGGGCTTGCTGAAGTCGATGACTTTGCCGGCCGCCCCTTCCTTGCCCCAGATTTCCGGCAGGGTCTTGTCGAGGCCGAGGAAGTCCACCAGGCCGCCCTTGCCCAGGGCTTCGCCGATCTTGTCACCGAGCTTGACGAAGTGGCTGGCGCCGCCGGCAAAACTCAGGAAGTCCTTGGCGATGGTCATGCGTTGGGCCGGGGTTTCGCCGAGCTTGCCGCCTTTGCCCACCAGTTGGTAAATCCCCGAGAACAGGCTCACGCCGGCGCCCATCGAACCGAGGATGCCTTTGCTGTTGAGGGTGTTGAACACCTCGCCGAGCATGCCTCGATCCGCCACCGGGATATACGGTTTGCTCAGGGCGGTTTTCACGTCGGCTTCGCTGATGGTGCCGCTGTTCTTGTAGACGTCGCCGAGTTCTTCCAGGGCCTTGGTCACGGCCGAGGATTTCTCCTTGCCCTCCAGGCCCTCGTTGAGGAATTTCTCCAGCACTTCCTGGCTGCGGCGCGGCAGGTCCAGCAGGTTGCCCTTGAGCACGCCCTTGAGCAGGCCGAACAGGTCCTTGGTGGCCAGCTCCTTGTTGTCGTCGGAGATCTTGCTCGGGTCCGAGAGAATCTCGTTGAGGTCGGTGGTGAGGCCATCGGCCTGGATATTCTGCGCGGCCTTGGTGGCGGCTTCCGGGTCGAACAGCGACAGCGAGGTCAGGGTGTTGCTCAGGTCTTGCTGGGCTTCGTGGCTCTTGCCCTGTTTTTGCAGGTCCTTGAGGTACAGCACATAGTCGGGGTTGCTGGTCAGGTCGAGAAGCTTCTGCTTGATCTCGTCCTTGTTGGGCAGGTGACTGATGGCGTCGTCCATCTTGGTCTTGTAGTCGGCCTGCACCGTCGGGTCCTTGAACAACTCGCCGATCTGCTCCTGCACCGCCTTGCCGTCGATGATGTCGTGCATGTCGGCGGAGGTGAGCTCGGTCTGCTTGTCATCGAACTCGCGCCAGGTGGTGTTGAACGGGCGCTTGGATTCTTCGTAGCCGGTGATGCCATGGCCGTTCTGGTAGGCGGCCTGGGCTTCCAGGGCGCGGACCAGTTTGGCCCGTGGGTCGTCTTTGGGAATCGAGCCGTCCTTGACGCCGGCGCGGTAGGTGTCGATCAGTTCGGTGGTGGCCAGTTCGCTGACGCTCTGGGTCGGCGACTTGTCGTCGTCCTTGTCGGCATGCACGCCGGTGTCGAGGTTGAGCACGTCGAGCTCATCGTTGCTCGGCAGGTTGTACTTGGCGCGGGTCTCGTCGACGGTGCCGGCGCTCCAGGCTTCCCATTTCGCCACCACTTCGTCGTAGAGCTGCGGGCTGAGCTCCTTGGAGACGATGACCTTGCCTTCGCTGGTTTCATAGCGGATCAGGCCGTCCCCCAGCTCGTCGGGGGAACCGAAGGTGATCTCGGTGTTCTTCAGGAAGTCATTCGGCCCGGCCAGCTTGTAGCCGGCGTCTTCACTGGAGTGGATCTTGCTCCAGGTGTCCTGGGCGGTGGCCACGCTCTTGAACAGTTCCGGGCTGACGTCGGCCGATACGACGACCTTGGTGCCGTCGTGGGTTTCATAGGTCAGCACATTGCCTTGCTGGCCTTCGATCCAGCCGAAGCCCTTGTAGTCGTTCAGCTCCGGCGCCTTGGTATTGGCGTCTGCCAGGGTCGAGCCGTCGTTGAGCGCGGACTCTACGGCGGCCTTTTTGTCGGGGTTGGTGTAGACCTCGTGCAGGCCTGCCAGGTAGTCGAACAGCTTGGGGTTGTCGTCGCGGGCCACGACCATTTTCTGGCCATTGCTTTCAAAGCGGATCAGGCCGGGGCCGACTTCATCCTTGGGGCCGACGGTGGTGCCGGCGTAGGGCGGCCACACTTCGTTGTCGCTGGCGCGCTTGTAGCCGGCGTCTTCGCTGCTGCCCAGGCCGGTGAAGCTTTCATAGGCTTCCTTGGCTTTCTGGAAGGCCTCCGGGTTGTCGCGCTGGCTGATGACGAACTTGTTGCCGTCCTGGGTCTCGTAGCGAATCACGCCGGGGCCGGTTTCGTCGGGCGGACCGAGGGATTTGTAGTCGCCGAGCTTTTCCGGGGCCGTGGCGTCGCCGCCCAGGCGCTGGTAGCCGGCGGCTTCGCTGGCGTTGACGCCGGAGAGTGCCTTGAAGTCGGCGCTGACTTGCTTGAACAGCTCGGGGCTGTCTTTTTCGCTGACGATGACTTTCTTGCCGTCCTGGGTTTCATAGCGGATCAGGCCGGGGCCGACTTCGTCCGCCGGGCCGATGGCCTTGTAGTCCCCCAGGGTGGTGGGCGGTGCGGCGTCCTTGGCGGCCAGTTCATAGCCTTGTTCCTTGCTGGCAGCGAGCCCTTGCGCGGTTTTGTCGCCGGCCTCCACCTTCTTGTTGTTGGCGCTGTTCTTGAGCAGCACGTGGAACGCCGCGCCGGACTTGGGCGGTGTGAGAGGAAGGGCTTTGGGGTCGGTCGAGCGGTTGAGCGGCTGGGTCGTCATGCCATGGAACTCCTGCTGTTACCGGTGGGACGAATCGGCAAAAACAGTAACAGCAGGGGGGCGGCGGTCGTTGCGAAAAGTTGTGAATTGCGCCTTAACGGTGACGCAGGCTGCGTTCCAGGCGGGCGATGCCTTCTTCCAGCATGGCCCGTGGGCAGCCGAAGTTCAGGCGCACGAATTGCTGGCTGTCATCGCCGAATTCAATCCCGGCGCTCAAGCCGACCCTGGCCTGTTCGAGGAAGAACCGTTGCGGGTCGTCCAGGCCCAGGGCGCTGCAATCCAGCCAGGCCAGGTAGGTGCCTTGAGGCGCATGCATGACCACGCCGGGCAGGCGGGTTTGCACGGCGTTCAGCAGGTAATCGCGGTTGGCTTGCAGGTAGGCCACCAGCGCCTGCAGCCAGTCGCCGCAGTCGCTGTAGGCCGCACGCGTGGCTTCCAGGCCCAGGGGGCTGACGCTGTCGACCATGCCGCAGCGGGCTTGGTTGAAGCGCTCGCGGATCTCGGGATTCTGGATCACCGCGAAGCAGGTCTTCAACCCGGCGACGTTATACGCCTTGCTCGCCGACATCAGGGTGATAGTGCGCTGGGCAATCTCGGGGCTGAGGCTGGCGGTGGGAATATGCCGGCGGCCGTCAAAGCACAGCTCGGCGTGGATTTCATCGGAGACGATCAGCGCACCCTGGTCCAGGCAGGCGCTGGCCACGGCCAGCAGTTCCTCACGGGGGAAGACCTTGCCCATCGGGTTGTGCGGGTTGCTCAACAGCAGTGCCCCGGCGCCGGTGAGGGCCTCACGCATTGCCGGCAACGGCGTGAGGTACGCGCCTTCGGCGCTCAGCTCAAATGGCACTTCGATCTTCGGCAGGTTCCAGTGGCCGGGCGCCAGGCGGATCGGGCGATAGTTGGGGGTTTGCAACACCACCGGTTGGCCGGGCTGCACAAATGCGTGCAGCGCCATGTTGAAACCAGGCTCGACCCCCGGCAGGAACAGCAACTCATCCGGCTGTACGCGCCAGGCGTACTTGGCCCACAGATCGGCGACGATCGTCTCGCGCACGCCATCGCAGGCCACGCTGTAGCCGAGGATCTGCTGACCCAGTCGCTCGTGCAACGCTTGAAGCACGGCCGGTGGGGCAGCGATGTCCATGTCGGCAATCCACATCGGCAGAACGTCTTGCGGGTAACGACTCCACTTGGTGCTGCCGGTGCCGAGGCGGGAGTGGATCGTGTCGAAATCAAAGCTCATGGGTGGCTCGTATCAGGGAGGCGGGCGTAGAAATGGCGCTGATTCTAGCGCCATTAATTTTACGCGCCAGCGCTGATTGCCGCCCGGGCGCCCGCTTGCCGGTCAAATGCCTCGGCCAACTGCGTGTGGGCCTGTTCCAGGCTGCGCTGCACGGCGGCTGCGCCACGCACCATGGCCCCCAGATAGACGAAATCCACCGCGTGAATGCCCACGGTTCCAAGGATCGCCTGCAGGTAGGGCGTGAGGAAGTCGGGCTCGCGGTTTTTTCGCGAACTGCCGGAGCTGACCAGTACAAAGGTGCGCCGGTCCTTGAGCAAGCCGACTTTCTCAAACTGCGGATTCACCGTGAAACTGCGGTGGATGCGCACCACATGGTCGATCCAGCACTTGAGGGCCGCCGGCACCGTGAAATTGTGCACGGGGGTGCAGATGATCAACAGGTCACAGGCTTCCAGCTCGACAATCAGTTGCTCGGAGCGCTCGGTTGCCGGGCCGCTCAGGCCGCCGGGCGTGGTCAGGGCGTTGGCGTATTCCCGAGTCAGCGCCGGCAAGCCCTGGCCGCCGTAGTCGCGTTCGACCACTTCGGCCTCGGGTGCCTGTTCGCGGAGCAGGGCGCGGGCCAGGCGGAAGGTCTGGGCGGCCTTGCCGTGGGGGCTGAAGCTCAGTAGCAGGGCGCGGGTCATTGGTCGAGGTCCTGTGAAAAGTGCATCCCCAGTGGCAGCAGGCCCTGGCGAAAATAGAAGCGTTGGGCCAGGGCCATGTGCATGCCGGTGTCCAGCACCAGGTAGCGATAGCCCAGGCGGCGGGTGTGCTGGCGTACCTCGTCCAGCAGGCGCGCACCCAGGCGTCGGCGTTGCAGGGAGGCGTCCACCACCAGGTCATCGACGTAGATAAAGCGCCCATACAGCAGGTTTTCCGTCAGGCGATAACCGGCCAGGCCCAGCACCTGGCCGTTTTCCCGGGCGGCCAGCAGGCGGTAGCCGGTTTCGCGCTGGCGCTGAATCTGCTGGACGAAGGCGTGCGGGTCTTCGAGCTTTGGCCGCAGTTGCTGCATAACGGCAAAGCAGGCCAGGCAGTCGGCGTCGCTTTCGATGTGCACAAACTCAACAGAGTCATTCATGGTTGCCGTGCTCCATGTGCGCTTTTACGGCGGCAGGGACTTTGCGAAAGCTGATGGCGACGCGGTTCAGGGCGTTCATCAGGGCGATAGCCAGGGTCAGGTCGGCAATTTCCTTGTCATCGAAGAGGGCCTTGGCCTCGGCATAGTGTTCGTCCGGCACCTCGGTTTGTGCGACCTGGGTGACCGACTCGGCCCAAGCTAACGCGGCGCGTTCACGCGGGCTGAACAACGGCAACGCTTCGCGCCAGGCGGCCAGCAGCATCAGCTTTTCCAGGCTCACGCCCTGTTTGAGCAGGTCGCGCGAATGTGAGTCCAGGCAGTAGGCGCAGCCGTTGAGTTGCGAGACCCGCAGGTACACCAGGTCAATCAATTCCTTCTCCAGGCCGCAGCCGTGGATGTAGCTGTGCACCGAGCCAAGGGCCTTGTAGCCGACGGGCGCCGCCAGGGCGTAGTCGAGACGGTGTTGCATGGGGTGCTCCTTGTTTCGTGAAGTGATGCCGTCAGTGTGGCGGCCGGGTCGCCGGCTCAATAGGGCCAAGAATGGACAAGCGGGTTGGGACAAGATCAGACTTCAGGGCTGATTCACTGTGAGCCGGATAACCATGTCGTCACTGCCCAAATACCAGGAGATCTACCGGCGCTTTCGCCAGGCCATCGACCAGGGCCAACTGCGCCCCGGTGAGCGGGTGCCGTCGGTGCGCAGCCTGGCCCAGGAACTGAAGGTGGCCCGGGGCACGGTGGAGACGGCCTACCAGTTGCTGGTGAGCGAAGGGTTCTTCCTGGCGCGGGGCCAGGCGGGAACAGTGGTGGCCGAGGCGCTGCCGCAGCGCTCGATCAAGTCGTTGCCGGTTGAACCCGAACCCGTGGCGCCGGCGTCGGCCCCGCGCCTGTTGCAGTTGGGCTTGCCGGCGCTCGACAGCTTTCCGCGCAAGCTGTGGGCGCGGCTGGTCACCCGGCAAGTGCGCCGAGCCGATGTGAACAGCCTGGCCATGGGCGATGTGCGTGGCGCCCGCTCGCTGCGTGTGGCGATCGCGCAATACCTGGCGCTGTACCGGGGCGTGGAGTGTTCGCCGGAGCAGGTGTTCGTGTGTGCCGGTTACTCGGCGTGCCTCGCGCTGGTGTGTGATGCGCTTCAGATGGCCGGCCAGCCATGCTGGTTCGAAGACCCGGGCTACCTGCATGCGCGGCAACTGCTGCTGCACCTGGGGGTGCAGTTGGTCCCGGTGCCGGTGGACCACGACGGGCTTGATGTGGAGGAGGGCGTACGGCGTGCGCCCGGCGCCCGGCTGGCGATTGTCACCCCGGCCCACCAGAGCCCGCTGGGGGTCGCCCTCGGTACTGCGCGGCGCCATCGCTTGCTCGATTGGGCACAGGCCCACGGCGGCTGGGTGGTGGAAGACGACTACGACAGTGAGTTTCGCTACAAGGGCCAGCCCCTGGCCGCGCTCAAGAGCCAGGACACGGCCGATCGGGTGATCTACTCCGGCAGTTTCAGCAAGATGCTCTTCCCGGGGCTGCGCCTGGGTTATCTGGTGGTGCCTCGGGCGCTGCTCCCGGCCTTTGAGGCCAGCGCCGGCGTGCTGCAAAACCGCAGCGCCGAATTGCTGCAAGCCACCACGGCGGACTTTCTCGACCAGGGCCATTTCACCCGTCACCTGAAAAAAATGCGCCAGCTCTACACCGCGCGGCGCGGCTTTCTGGTGGAGGCACTGGCCAGTCATTGCGGGGCGCTTTTGCAGGTGGATGAGCAGTCCGGCGGGATCAACCTGCTGGCGCGGCTGCGGGTGGACGTCTGCGATCAGGCCGTCGCTGCGGCCGCCGCACGTGCCGGGCTGGGGATACAGGCCGTGTCGGGCTGGAGTATCGAGCCCGGTGGTCAGCAAGGCCTGTTGATGGGCTTCACCAACCTGGCGACTCGCCAGCAAGCAGTGGAAGCGGCGCTGGTGTTGCGCGAGGTCATCGACGGCGCTTTATGAACACCGGTTGAACATCTTCATTCGCCACATCGGCCCCGAGCTTCTACCCTGAAGGCATAGCCCTCAGGACGCCAAGCGCTCATGTACAAAGACCTGAAGTTCCCGGTTCTGATCGTACACCGCGACATCAAGGCCGACACCGTTGCCGGCGACCGCGTCCGGGGCATCGCCCGGGAGCTTGAGCAGGAGGGCTTCAGTATCTTTTCGGCGGTGGACTACGCCGAGGGTCGCCTGGTGGCTTCGACCCATCACGGCCTGGCCTGCATGCTGATTGCCGCCGAGGGCGCCGGGGAAAATACCCATCTGATGCAAAACATGGTGGAGCTGATCCGCCTGGCGCGGGTGCGGGCGCCAAACCTGCCGATCTTCGCCCTCGGTGAGCAGGTCACCCTGGAAAACGCCCCAGCCGATGCCATGAGCGAGCTGAACCAGTTGCGGGGCATTCTTTATCTGTTTGAAGACACCGTGCCGTTTCTTGCCCGGCAAGTGGCCCGTGCGGCCCGCGCCTACCTGGATGGCCTGTTGCCGCCATTCTTCAAGGCCTTGGTGCAGCACACGGCGGATTCCAATTATTCCTGGCACACCCCCGGTCACGGCGGCGGCGTGGCCTATCGCAAGAGCCCGGTGGGGCAGGCGTTTCATCAGTTCTTCGGGGAAAATACCCTGCGTTCGGACTTGTCGGTGTCGGTGCCGGAGCTCGGCTCGCTGCTGGACCACACCGGCCCGTTGGCCGAAGCCGAGGCGCGGGCGGCGCGCAACTTCGGCGCCGATCACACCTACTTCGTGATCAATGGCACCTCCACCGCCAACAAGATCGTCTGGCACTCGATGGTGGGCCGGGATGACCTGGTGCTGGTGGACCGCAACTGTCACAAGTCGGTGTTGCATTCGATCATCATGACCGGCGCCATCCCGCTGTACCTGTGCCCGGAGCGCAATGAACTGGGGATCATCGGGCCGATTCCCCTGAGCGAGTTCAGCTCCGAGTCGATCCGCGCCAAGATCGACGCCAGCCCGCTGACCCGAGGCCGACCGGCCAGGGTCAAGCTGGCGGTGGTCACCAACTCCACCTATGACGGCCTGTGCTACAACGCCGAACTGATCAAGCAGCAACTGGGCAACAGCGTCGAGGTGCTGCACTTTGACGAGGCGTGGTATGCCTACGCGGCGTTTCATGAGTTCTTCGCCGGGCGCTACGGCATGGGCACCTCGCGCACGGCCGAGAGCCCGCTGGTGTTCACCACGCACTCCACCCACAAGCTGCTGGCGGCGTTCAGCCAGGCGTCGATGATCCATGTGCAGGATGGCGGCGTGCGCAAGCTGGACCGCGACCGCTTCAACGAAGCGTTCATGATGCATATTTCCACCTCGCCGCAGTACAGCATCATCGCCTCCCTGGATGTGGCGTCCGCAATGATGGAAGGGCCGGCGGGGCGTTCCTTGCTGCAGGAGATGTTTGACGAAGCCCTGAGCTTCCGACGTGCCCTGGCCAACCTGCGCCAGCACATCGCCGCTGAAGACTGGTGGTTTTCCATCTGGCAGCCGCCGCTGGTGGCGGGCATTGACCGGGTGGTGACCGCAGACTGGCTGCTGCAACCCCAGGCCGACTGGCATGGCTTTGGCGATATCGCCGAAGACTACGTGCTGCTGGACCCGATAAAAGTCACCCTGGTGATGCCTGGCCTGAATGCCGGCGGGGCTTTGAGCGAGTGCGGAATTCCCGCTGCGGTGGTCAGTAAATTCCTCTGGGAACGTGGGCTGGTGGTGGAAAAGACCGGGCTGTATTCGTTCCTCGTGCTGTTTTCCATGGGCATCACCAAAGGCAAGTGGAGTACCCTGCTCACCGAACTGCTGGAATTCAAGCGCAGTTATGACGCCAACGTGAGCCTTGCTGTCTGTTTGCCATCGGTGTTTCAGCAGGGCCCGGTGCGGTATCAGGGATTGGGTTTGAAGGATCTGTGCGACCAGTTGCACAGCTGTTACCGCAGCAATGCCACGGCCAAGCACCTGAAGCGGATGTACACGGTACTGCCGGAAATCGCGATGAAACCGGCCGACGCCTACGACCTGTTGGTCAAGGGCGAAGTCGAGGCGGTGTCCATCGACGCTTTGCCAGGTCGGGTCGCAGCGGTCATGCTGGTGCCTTACCCGCCGGGCATTCCGTTGATCATGCCGGGTGAGCGCTTTACCGAATCGACTCGCTCGATCATTGATTACCTGGCGTTTGCCAGGACGTTCGATAGCAGTTTCCCCGGCTTTGTTGCCGATGTTCATGGACTGCAACACGAAGATGACGGCAGTGGTCGTTGTTACACCGTCGACTGCATCAAGGGTTAAGGATGTTTATGCAAGCTGTAATGAACCCGAAGTACCCGGGCCTCAGTGTCCGGGTGGCTGACGAAGGATTTGACGCCTACGTGTGGGGGAACGACTTCAGCTTTGAAGTCAACGCCTACGGCAAGCCGGAAATGGGCAAGCGCGTCGACCAGTGGGCGGTGGAGCGTATCGTGCCGTACCGCAAATGCTACGGCATCGACCCCGAGGAGTTCGCCAGCTTCCGTGACGCGGCCGACAGTGCGGTGTTCATGGCCTACCTCGATGACCGGCCCGTGGGGCATATCGTGGTCAGCACCAACTGGAACGGCTTTGCCCATGTGGATGAGCTGGCGGTGGTCTTGCCCGCGCGGCGCCACGGGGTGGCCAAGGCGTTGCTGGACGTGGCGCAGTTCTGGAGCCGCAAGAAGAACCTGCCGGGGATGATGCTGGAGACCCAGAACAACAACCTCGGTGCCTGCCGGCTGTATGAGCGCTGCGGGTATGTGATGGGCGGGATCGACCACCTGCGCTATCGCGGGATTGATCCGCAGACGCGCGAAGTGGCGATTTTCTGGTATCGGTTGTTCAAGACAGAATTGGAAGCAGTCTGAGCTGCACCGATCAACTGTAGGAGCCGTCGAGCCCCAGCGAGGCCGCGATGGCGGTGTGTCAGGCAACCTCTTTATCGACTGTGCCGCCGCCTTCGCAGCCTCGCTGAAGCTCGACAGCTCCCACATTCGATTTGCGCAACTCAAGTACTTGCGACCGAACACACAGCTCCCAGACTTCCCCCGATCCCCTGTGGGAGCCGTCGAGCCCCAGCGAGGCCGCGATAGCGCTGTGTCAGGCAACGTCTTTATCGACTGTGCCGCCGCCTTCGCAGCCTCGCTAAAGCTCGACAGCTGCCACATTCGATTTGCGCAATTCAAGTACTTGCGACCGAACACACAACTCCCAGACTTCCCCCGACCCCCTGTGGGAGCCGTCGAGCCCCAGCGAGGCCGCGATGGCGGTGTGTCAGGCAACCTCTTTATCGACTGTGCCGCCGTCTTCGCAGCCTCGCTAAAGCTCGACAGCTCCTACATTCGATTTGCGCAACCCAAGTACTTGCGACCGAACACACAACTCCCAGACTTCCCCCGATCCCCTGTGGGAGCCGTCGAGCCCCGGCGAGGCCGCGATGGCGGTGTGTCAGGCAACCTCTTTATCGACTGTGCCGCCGCCTTCGCAGCCTCGCTGAAGCTCGACAGCTCCCACATTCGATTTGCGCAACCCAAGTACTTGCGACCGAACACACAACTCCCAGACTTCCCCCGATTCCCTGTGGGAGCCGTCGAGCCCCAGCGAGGCCGCGATAGCGGTGTGTCAGGCAACGTCTTTATCGACTGTGCCGCCGCCTTCGCAGTCTCGCCAAGGCCCGACAGCTCCCACATTCACGGCAATGTGCTTGTCAGCAGGTTTTCAGCCTTCTCGGTGACGATCTCCAGCAGCGCATTCAAGGCGGGCGATGGCTCGCTGCCCTTCAGGGTCAACGCATACAAGGTCACCACAATCGGCGGTGACAACGGGCACGCATCCAGCCCGGCTTCCCGTGCGCCGCTGGCGGTGAACGGGTCGACAATCGCCAGGCCTTCCCCGGCTTCTACCATGCTGCGCATCATCTGGTACGTCTGCACCCGCGTTTGCACCACCGGCAGCGGGCGCAGGGCTTGCAGCTTGCTGTCCAGCAGGCGGCTCAGCGGGTCCTGGCCTTCAAGGCCGATCATCGACTGCCCGGCCAGTTCCTGTAGCGCAATGTACTTCTGCCGAGGCTTCAGCCAGCCATGGGGCGCGAGCAATTGCAGCTTGCCGTGGGCCAGCGGTTGGCTGTGGATTTGCGGGTGTTCCGGGTCGTGCAGGCTCAGGCCGAGGTCGGCTTCGTGCAGCAGCAGGCTTTTGACGATGTCCCGGGTGGAATGGCTGGAGAGGTTGCACGGCGTGTCTTGGAAACGTCGGCGCAGCACGGCGATCGCCTGGGGCAGCAGTTGATTGGCCAGCGGCGGGGTGCACAGTGCGCGCAAGGGCGGGGCATGGTGGTGCTTCAGGCTGCTGGCCAGGCGTTGCACCGGCTCAAGGGCTGCATAGAGGTGGGCGATTTCGGCCTGCAGCTCAAGGGTTTCCCGGGTGGCCTGCAAGCGTCCGCGCACGCTGGCGAACAGCATGAAGCCCAACTGCAGCTCGGCATCCTTGAGGGTTGCGTCCACATCGGCCACGGGCAGTTGCAACCATTCGGCGGCGGTGCCGAGGTGTCCGGTCTGTAAAATCGCTTGAATGACTTCGATATGACGTAAACGCATGGCCGGAGTCTATGTTCAGCGCGACGTGGATTCAATGGCTCAGGCCCGAGCGTGGAAAAAAGACCCGCCACGGCAGCGCCCCAACTAGACTTGCACGATCAAGTCCCTTGGCGCCTGCAACCAGCAGGTCATACAAAGGGCGTATCAACCAGAGGATCCACGGGGGAGCCTTATCGATGCTCGGTAAAACAGACACGCGCGGGTTTTCGTTGTGGGACCTGTTGGTGGTGGTGCTGGTGGTCGGTGTGTTGGCGGTTGCGGTGGGGCCGCGGATCTTCGGCGACGTGACTCAGTCGGAAATCGCCACGGCCAAGGTCCAGTTGAAAGAGCTGGGCAAGGCAGTCGAGCGTTTTCATCAAGATGTAGGGCGTTATCCTACCGACGACGAGGGTCTGGCGGTGTTGACGGTTCAGCCAGCGGGAGAAGGGAAGTGGCGGGGCCCCTATCTCAAGGATCAGGACATGCTGACGGACCCTTGGGGCGTGGCCTATCAGTACCACTATCCTCCCAGCCAGGCCAAAACCCACTTTGATCTGTTCTCGTTCGGCAAGGACCGGACACTGGGAGGCGTCGGCGATAATGTTGATATCGCCTATGGGGAATAACGTCTTATGAAGCGTGGATCGTGGCGGATTCGCGGGTGATGATAGTGCCCGACTGAATCAGCCTGAACTCATCGCCATCCAGTTTTTCTACGCGGTCGCCAATGGCCAGCTTGTAGGTGGTGGTGGGCGCCGAGCCAGCCAGGCCGTCGAGGGGCGGGTTGGATTCCTGGAACTCATGCACCGAATAAACGCGACCTTCCGCGTCTCTGGCATGGAACTGTCCGACAAGTACTGCTGCCATCTGTTTAGAACCTCTGGAGATAAACACTCGATTTGCGGTTCTGTAGACCGTAGGAGAGCGGGGTAGTTTACCTATTGAAAAAAAATACTATTCGTTGACTTTTTCAGACATTACTTACAAATCCATCTGCGGTGTAAACGTCCCTGGGGATTGCAAAAACGCGCTGGTGATAGCGTCGCGCAGGCTCTATAACTACAAACTCCTTAAGTCAGAAATCGGGAAACCCCAATGAGCAAGGTCTACACGATTGCCGTACTGGTCGGCAGCTTGAGAAAAGAGTCGATCAACCGCAAGGTCGCCCTGGCACTGGCCGAGTTGGCGCCCGCCAACCTCAAGTTGAACATTGTCGAAATTGGCGATTTGCCGCTCTACAACGAGGACATCGACGGTGCTGCACCGCCGGCAGCCTACAGTACTTTCCGTCAACACGTGCGTTCATCCGACGCGGTGTTGTTTGTGACCCCCGAATACAACCGCTCCGTGCCGGGTGTATTGAAGAATGCGATTGACGTCGGTTCACGTCCTTATGGCCAGAGTGTCTTCAGCGGCAAGCCGGGTGCGGTGATCAGTGTGTCTCCCGGCGCCATCGGCGGTTTTGGGGCCAATCACCATTTGCGCCAGTCGCTGGTGTTTCTCGATGTGCCGTGCATGCAGCAGCCGGAAGCCTATCTGGGCGGTGCGGGCAGCGTGTTCGATGAGTCGGGCAAGGTCTCGGAAAAGACCAAGCCGTTTTTGCAGGCGTTTATCGACGCCTATGGCAAGTGGGTGGAAAAACAGCACGGCTGATCAGCCGTGCGAAAAAAGACCCCGCTATTTAAGCGGGGTCTTTTTTGTCTGCGGTCAGGCCGCGTGGTCGGCCACTATGGCGCTATTAACGCAGCCAGTTGGTTTTCGCCAACTCGATCACCTCATCACCGCGTCCGCTCATCACCGCCTTGAGCATGTACAGGCTGAAGCCCTTGGCCTGTTCCAGCTTGATGCTCGGCGGCATCACCAGTTCCTGGGTGGCGGTGACCACGTCCACCAGCACCGGGCCGTCGTGGGCCAGTGCGCGGCGCAGGGCCGGTTCCAGGTCTTCGGACTGCTCTACGCGAATACCGAGGATGCCCATGGCGTTGGACATGGCGGCAAAGTCCGGGTTTTTCAGCTCGGTGCCGGTATCCAGGTAGCCCGCCGCTTTCATCTCCATGGCGACGAAGCCCAAAGAAGAGTTGTTGAACACCACCAGCTTCACCGGCAGGTTCAGCTGCGCCAGGCTGATGAAGTCACCCATCAGCATGGTGAACCCACCGTCACCGGACATCGAAATCACCTGGCGCCCGGGAAACGCGGCTTGCGCACCGATGGCCTGGGGCATGGCGTTGGCCATCGAGCCATGGTTGAACGAGCCGATCAACCGGCGCTTGCCGTTCATTTTCAAGTAACGCGCCGCCCAGACTGTCGGCGAGCCCACGTCGGCGGTGAAGATTGCGTCGTCGTCCGCCAGTTCGCTGAGCAGGCGCGCGACATACTGCGGGTGAATTGGCCTGCCGGCCTTTGACGGTTCCGCCAGGTCATCCAGCCCTTGGCGGGCTTTTTCATAATGCTTGAGCGAGGTTTCGAGGAAGCTGCGGTCCGTCTTGCGGGTCAGGCGCGGCAGCAGCGCCTGGATGGTCTCGCTGACGTCAGCTGCAATGCCCAGGTCCAGCGTGGCACGCCGGCCCAGTGCCTGTGGGTTGCGGTCGACCTGGATAATTTTTGCGTCGGTCGGGTAGAACTGGCGATACGGGAAGTCGGTGCCGAGCATGATCAGCGTGTCGCAGTTGAGCATGGCGTGGTAGCCGGAGCTGAAGCCGATCAGGCCGGTCATGCCGACGTCGAACGGGTTGTCCCACTCCACATGTTCCTTGCCGCGCAGGGCATGCACCACGGGCGCGCCGAGGGCGTCGGCCAGGGCCACCACCTCATCGTGGGCGCCGGCACAGCCGCTGCCACACAGCAGGGTGACTTTGCCGCTGTGTTCGAGGATGTCGGTGAGGCGTTGCAGGTCCTGTTCCGCCGGCAACGTGCGCGGTGCCAGCAGGGCCGGCCATGGTTTGAATTTATCTTCTACTTCCAACAGTGACACATCCCCCGGAATCACCACCACCGCTACGCCGCGATTGAGGATCGCCGAGCGCATGGCACGGTGCAGCACGTGAGGCATCTGCTCGGGGTTGGTCACCAGCTCGATAAAGTGGCTGCACTCCTTGAACAGTTCCTGGGGATGGGTTTCCTGGAAGTAGTTCAGGCCGATCTCGGAGGAGGGGATCTGTGCGGCAATGGCCAGTACTGGCACGTGGTTGCGATGGCAATCGAACAGGCCATTGATCAAGTGCAGGTTGCCGGGGCCGCAGCTGCCGGCGCATACGGTCAGCTCGCCGGTGGCGGCGGCTTCGGCACCGGCGGCAAACGCGGCCACTTCTTCGTGGCGCACATGCATCCACTCGATGCTGTCCATGGTGCGCAGGGAGTCGGTCAGGCCGTTGAGGCTGTCGCCGGTCAGGCCCCAGATGCGCTTGATGCCCGCCTGTTCAAGGGTGGTCGCCAATTGCTGGGCCAGGGTGATTTTCGCCATGAAGAACTCCAATCGTCAGTGAGGGTAAAAAGCTGCTGATCAGTTAAGGACAGTTCCATGGCGCTGAATGCTCCC
The DNA here is from genome assembly GCF_013385665.1 of Pseudomonas sp. D4002. NCBI lineage: Bacteria > Pseudomonadati > Pseudomonadota > Gammaproteobacteria > Pseudomonadales > Pseudomonadaceae > Pseudomonas > Pseudomonas sp. D4002. The sequence goes on along the minus strand of NZ_JACAPN010000012.1, from coordinate 5,421 downwards.
CGCTCAATGTGAAGAATTGGTCATCGCAGCGCGATATTGCCGAGTGCGGCGGGCGATAAACAGTTGGTCTTTTATCAACGCCAGCAGCGGCGTCACCCCGGGTTTCGGCTGGCGGCCACGGCTCAGGCGGCGAAGCTGATAGCGCACCACTGCCATGCTCGCCAGGCTGGCCAGGGGTTTGCGCTTCCAGCGGATCGGCGGCAATTGCGGGTTGAGATCGCGGCCGGCGCGCCATTGCTTGATCAGGTGCGGCTCCAGGGTCAGCGCGGTGGCGATCCCGGCCATGGCGATGCCGCTGTCCAGGACTTGCTGCACGATCGGCAAGCGCCGGATGCCGCCGGTGACCATCACCGGCATGTTGGCGACTTTCGCCAGGTCGCTGGCCATCTCGATGAAATAGGCTTCGCGGGCCAGGGTGCGTCCGTCGCGAGCCTCGCCTTGCATGGCCGGGGCTTCGTAGCTGCCGCCGGACAGTTCCAGCAGGTCGATGGCCAGCGGGTTGAGCAGCTCGACCACGGCGTGGGCGTCGGCGGCGTCAAAGCCACCGCGCTGGAAGTCGGCGGAATTGAGTTTCACCGCCACGCAGAAATCCGCGCTCACGGCGGCGCGCACGGCCTTGATCACCTCCAGCAGCAGCCGCGCACGGTTTTCCAGGCTGCCGCCCCAGCGGTCTGTGCGCTGGTTGCTCAAGGGCGAGAGAAACTGGCTGAGCAGGTAGCCGTGGGCCGCGTGAATCTGCGCGCCGCTGAAGCCGGCCTTTTCGGCGAGACGCGCGCTGGTGGCGAAGCGCGTGATGACGTCCTGGATATCTTCTTCGGTCATGGCCTTGGGTTGGGCGAACATCTTCGAAAAGCCGCCGAGATCGAGGGCCACCGCCGAAGGTGCCAGGGCCTGCTGGCCGAGGTTGGCCATGGTCTGACGGCCCGGGTGGTTGAGCTGCACCCAGAACTGCGCGCCCTTGGCCCGGCCAATCGCGGCCCATTGGCGAAACTTGTCCAGGTGACGTTCGTCTTCCAGCACCACGCCGCCGGGGCCGGTCATGGCACGGCGATCAATCATCACGTTGCCGGTCAGGATCAGGCCGGGCTCGCCGTCGGCCCAGGCTTGATACAAGCGCATCAGGGCCTCGGAAGGCGCCTGGTTCGCATCCGCCATGTTCTCTTCCATCGCCGCCTTGGCGATGCGGTTACTGATGAGCTGGCCGTTGGGCAATTGCAACGCTTCAAAGGGCGACATGCTTGACTCCTCACATTGGGAGCGCTCAGGCTAAGCTTAAAGGTCACTTTAAGGTCAATGGGGTTGGCGATGAATATTGGTGAACTGGCGGAACGCAGCGGCTTGGCAGCCTCGAAGATTCGTTTTTACGAAGCCCAGGGGCTGATCCAGGTCGAGCGACAAGGTAATGGCTATCGCCGTTATCCCATGCAGACGTTGCAGACGCTGCAATTGATCCAGGGCGCTCAGCGCGCCGGTTTCAGCTTGCAGGAGTTGAAGGCGCTGATGCCCGACGATTCGCCGAGCGAGGCGAAACGCGCCGATATCGTCTTGAGGCTTGAGCGCAGGATTGCGCAGATAGAAGAGCTTCAAGCCCGAATGGACCAGAGCAAGGCAGAGTTACGCGCGGTGATCGCCACGATCCAGGCGCACCCGGAAGGCACGCCGTGCACCCAGGCACAGGACAAGGTCTGGGCCTCAATCGAGGCGCATAAAAAAACGCCGCGCATCTGACGATACGCGGCGTTCGTTTACAGCAACAAAACCTTAGGCTTGAACCACAGGAATGTTGGCGCTTGCAGCAATTTCACGGAACTCGGCGATCTGGTCAAAACTCAGGTAGCGATACACGTCGCTGGCCATGGTGTTGATCTTCGCGGCGTATTCCATGTACTCCTCGACGGTCGGCAGGCGACCCAGGATGGAAGCCACCGACGCCAGCTCGGCCGAAGCCAGGTAGACGTTTGCGCCGTCACCCAGACGGTTCGGGAAGTTACGGGTCGACGTCGACACAACTGTCGAGTTCGGCTCTACACGTGCCTGGTTACCCATGCACAGCGAGCAGCCCGGCATTTCCATGCGCGCGCCAGCCTTGCCGTAGATGCCGTAGTAGCCTTCTTCGGTCAGTTGGTGAGCGTCCATCTTGGTCGGCGGCGACAGCCACAGACGGGTTGGCAGCTGACCCTTGACCTGATCCAGCAGTTTACCGGCAGCGCGGAAGTGACCGATGTTGGTCATGCACGAACCGATGAACACTTCGTCGATCTTCTCGCCAGCAACGCTGGACAGCAGACGGGCGTCGTCCGGATCGTTTGGCGCGCAGAGCACAGGCTCCTTGATGTCGGCCAGGTCGATCTCGATGATTTCAGCGTATTCGGCGTCAGCATCGGCAACCATCAGCTCAGGGTTGGCAACCCAGGCTTCCATCGCTTGGGCACGACGTTCCAGGGTGCGCGCATCGCCGTAGCCTTCACCGATCATCCAGCGCAGCAGGGTGATGTTGGAGTTCAGGTACTCGGTGATGGATTCTTTCGACAGCTTGATGGTGCAACCGGCAGCCGAACGTTCAGCCGAGGCGTCGGACAGCTCGAAGGCTTGTTCGATGCTCAGGTTGTCCAGGCCTTCGATTTCCAGGATGCGGCCGGAGAAGGCGTTCTTCTTGCCTTTCTTCTCTACGGTCAGCAGGCCAGCCTGGATCGCGTAGTAAGGAATGGCGTGAACCAGGTCACGCAGGGTGATACCAGGTTGCATTTCACCTTTGAAACGCACCAGGATCGATTCCGGCATGTCCAGCGGCATGACGCCGGTGGCGGCGGCGAACGCTACCAGGCCGGAACCGGCCGGGAACGAAATGCCCATCGGGAAACGGGTGTGGGAGTCACCACCGGTACCGACGGTGTCCGGCAGCAGCATGCGGTTCAGCCAGCTGTGGATGATGCCGTCGCCCGGACGCAGCGATACGCCGCCACGGGTCATGATGAAGTCAGGCAGGGTGTGGTGGGTGGTCACGTCGATCGGCTTTGGATAGGCCGCGGTATGGCAGAACGACTGCATTACCAGATCGGTGGAGAAGCCCAGGCACGCCAGGTCTTTCAGTTCGTCACGGGTCATGGGACCGGTGGTGTCCTGGGAGCCGACGGTGGTCATCTTCGGTTCGCAGTAGGTGCCTGGACGAACGCCAGCCACGCCGCAGGCCTTGCCGACCATTTTCTGCGCCAGGGTGTAGCCCTTGTCGCTTTCAGCCGGGGCTTCCGGCAGTTTGAACAGGGTCGAAGGTGGCAGACCCAGCTCGGCGCGAGCCTTTTCGGTCAGGCCACGGCCGATGATCAGCGGGATACGACCGCCGGCACGGACTTCGTCCAACAGGACCGGGGTCTTCATTTCGAAGGTGGTCAGGACTTCATCGCTGTTGTGCTTGGTGACTTTGCCAGCATGCGGGTACAGGTCGATCACATCGCCCATGTTCATGTTGGTAACGTCGAACTCGATTGGCAGTGCGCCGGCATCTTCCATGGTGTTGTAGAAGATTGGAGCGATCTTGCTGCCGAAGCAGAAGCCGCCAGCGCGCTTGTTCGGCACGTAAGGCACGTCGTCGCCGAAGAACCACAGTACCGAGTTGGTGGCCGATTTACGCGACGAACCGGTACCGACCACGTCACCGACGTAGGCGATCGGGAAGCCCTGGCCGCGCATTTCTTCGATCTGCTTCATCGGGCCGGTCTTGCCTTGCTCATCCGGCACGATGCCTTCACGGGCCATTTTCAGCATGGCCAGGGCGTGCAGCGGGATGTCAGGACGGGACCAGGCGTCCGGGGCAGGGGACAGGTCGTCGGTGTTGGTTTCGCCGGTGACCTTGAACACGCGCAGGCTGATCTTGTCGGCCAGGGTCGGGCGGTTCTTGAACCACTCGCCGTCGGCCCAGGACTGGATCACGGCTTTGGCGTGTTCGTTGCCGTTCCTGGCTTTTTCCGCGACGTCGTGGAAAGCATCGAACATCAGCAGGGTGTGCTTGAGTTGGGCGGCAGCGACGGGGGCCAGGGTGGCGTCGTCCAGCAGCTCGACCAGGGTCACGATGTTGTAGCCGCCTTGCATGGTGCCGAGCAGTTCAACAGCGCGTTTCTTGTCGATCAGGGGAGAAGTAGCTTCGCCCTTGGCCAGGGCAGACAGGAAACCGGCCTTGACGTAGGCAGCTTCGTCAACGCCTGGTGGAATGCGGTTGGTGATCAGGTCAACGAGGAATTCTTCTTCGCCAGCCGGGGGATTTTTCAGCAGCTCGACCAGGCCTGCGGTTTGTTCGGCGTTAAGCGGCTGGGGAACGATACCCAGGGCTGCACGCTCTTCGATATGTTTGCGGTAGGCTTCAAGCACAGTTATTACCCTCATCAGTGGTCCCACGGGACGCTCATCCAGAAATGCACGGCACGCATGCGCTCAGGGGCTTTTTGGGCCGTAGAGCCAGCGCTGCCGGCAATCCTCACAGAAGCTGCTTTCAAAGTTTTACGCCTGCAGAACGGAGCTGATGAGGGTTGGCGCTGGCTATTTACCGGGTAAATAACCATCGCCAACACCGTTCTTTAGGAACGACTGTGCTCGTGACGCTTTGAAAACAGCTTCCAACGGATTATTGGCGCCTTACAAGGCCGGATGATTCTACGGCAAAAAAATTCTAAACGTAAGTTGCCGCGCCAAGTTTGCAGGGTGATCAACCTTAGACAAAGGGCTAACATGTGCAACTGTTTCGCTGATTTGTGCGTTGTCGACCATGTCTAACCAAACCATCAAGACCCCCTGCGTAGGCCTGTGCTCCACGGTTTACGGCGATCTTGTGTGCCGGGGGTGCAAGCGGTTTCACCATGAGGTGATTCAGTGGAACGGGTATAACGAGGAAGAAAAACGTGCGGTGTGGCTGCGGCTGGAGCAGTTGTTGGTGCAGGTGATGGCCGGGAAGCTTGAGGTGTTTGACCCTAAAATGCTGCGGGGGCAGCTGGAGCAGCGCAAGATTCGGTTTGTTCCGCATCAGTCGGAGTACTGCTGGGCCTATCAGTTGATTGCCCGGGGGGCTCGGGTGATCAGTAATCTTGAGGCTTATGGGATGGTATTGATGCCGGAGTTTCGGGATTGGGGGTTGCCTGAGTTGCGGGATGCGATTGATCGGGAGTTTTTTATTTTGTCCGAGGCGCATTATCAGCGGTATATCGCTCCGGGGTTTCTCAGGGATGCGTTTGGGGGGTGATTGAGTACATATCCGTTATTTGGGTAACGGCCGCTTATGGTTCCGCTCTTACAGCGGCTCACTTTGGAAAAGCCCCAAAGTAAGCAAAGGGCTCTGCCCCGCCTGTCGGCACCTCGCCTAGGCTCGGTGTTCCCTCACTCCGGCATTGCTCCGCGGGCCGCCGCGACGGGCCATCCATGGCCCGGCGCGGCTAA
>NZ_JACAPN010000011.1:56820-116592 GCF_013385665.1 Pseudomonas sp. D4002 | reverse complement strand
CAACTTCTTCGAACTGGGTGGCGACTCGATTATCTCGATTCAAGTGGTCAGCCGCGCCCGGCAGTCCGGCATCCGCTTTAGTCCAAAAGACCTGTTCCAGCACCAGACGGTGCAGGCATTGGCGACTGTCGCGCAGACCGGTGACCAGCTGCAGGTAATCGATCAGGCTGCGGTGCAGGGCCCGGCGTTGCTGCTGCCGATTCAACAGGCTTACTTTGCCGACGCCATCCCGCAGCGTCACCACTACAACCAGTCGGTGCTGCTGCAACCGGCCCGTGCGCTGCAAGCGGCGCTGGTGGAGCAAGCATTGCAGGCGCTGGTGCTGCATCACGATGCGTTGCGGGTGATGTTCAACGAAAGCGCCGAAGGCTGGAGTGCCAGCCATCGCGACGCATCGATGCGCAATGATCTGTTATGGGCGCGCCCGGTGGCCGATGCTGGCGCGCTGGAAGTGCTGGCCAATCAAGCCCAGCGCAGCCTGAACCTGCAAACCGGACCCTTGCTGCGCGCCGTGTTGGCGACCCTGGACGATGGCACCCAGCGGCTGTTGCTGGTGATCCATCACCTGGCGGTGGACGGTGTGTCGTGGCGGATTCTGTTCGACGACCTGCAAACGGCCTACAACCAATTGCTCGCCGGGCAAGCCTTGCAATTGCCGGCCAAGACCAGCTCGGTCAAGGCGTTTGCCGAACAGTTGCAAGCGCATGCACGCAGCGCGCAATTGCAGCAGCAGTTGGCCTACTGGCAGGCGCAACTGCAAGGTGCGCCGGCTGACCTGCCGTGCCTCAACCCCGAGGCGAGCCCACAGAACGGCCAGGCCATCACTGTTCATACGCGTCTGGACAAACACCTGACGCGGCAACTGCTGCAGGAAGCGCCAGCCGCCTATCGCACTCAGGTCAACGACCTGTTGCTGACCGCCCTGGCGCGGGTGGTCTGCCGTTGGACCGGGCATGCAAGTACCTTGATCCAGCTTGAAGGCCATGGTCGCGAAGAGTTGTTTGCCAACATCGACCTGACGCGCACCGTGGGGTGGTTCACCAGTATGTTCCCGGTCCAGTTGTCGCCGGCGGCGGCACTCGGGGACTCGATCAAGTCGATCAAGCAAGGGTTGCGATCGATCCCGGACAAGGGGGTGGGTTTCGGCGCGCTGCGCTTCCTCGGTGACGAGGCCAGCCGGTCAGCCTTGCAAGCGCTGCCGGTGCCGCGCATTACCTTCAACTACCTGGGGCAGTTCGACGCCAGCTTCGATAAGGAACAGGGCGCGTTGTTCAGCCCGGCCAGCGAAAGCGCCGGTGAAGAGCAAAGCGCGATGGCGCCCCTGGGCAATTGGCTGAGCCTCAACGGGCGGGTATTTGATGGCGCACTGAGCCTGGGCTGGACGTTCAGCCACCAACAGTTCGAGCAGGCCACCATCCAGCAACTGGCCGACGATTATGCCGTGGAGCTGGCTCTGTTGATCGGTCATTGCTGCGATCCTGCAAACCATGGCATGACGCCTTCCGACTTCCCGCTGGCCAGCTTTACCCAACCGCAGCTCGATAACCTGGGCCTCGCCGCCCGTTCGGTGGATGACATCTACCCGCTGGCGCCGATGCAGCAGGGCATGCTGTTCCACAGCTTGTACGAACACGGCAGCGGTCAGTACATCAATCAGATGTGCCTGGACATCGACGGTCTCGACCCACAGCGTTTCGAAGATGCCTGGCAGGCGGCGGTCGACGCCCATGACATTTTGCGCAGCAGTTTCATCTGGGAAGGCAGCGAGCAACCGGTGCAGGTGGTGCATAAACAGGTGCGCGTACCCTTCACCGCGCTGGATTGGAGCACACGCACGGATGCCCCGCAGGCCCTCGTCGAGTTGGCGTCCAGCGAGCGCGACCAGGGTTTCGACCTCGCCCTCGCGCCGCTGCTGCGGCTGGTGCTGGTCAAGACCGCTGAACAGCGTTATCACCTGATTTATACCCATCACCACATTCTGATGGACGGCTGGAGCAACTCGCAGCTGCTGGGCGAGGTGTTGCAACGTTACGATGGCCAGGTGCTGCCGCGCCCGGCGGGCCGCTATCGTGACTACATCGCCTGGCTGCAAGGGCGTGATGCCAAGGCCAGTGAAACGTTCTGGCGTGCGCAACTGCACGCGCTCGACGCGCCGACGCGCCTCGCCGAAAACCGTTTCGCCGCGCCGCAGCCGGCTGTCGAAACCAGCCATGCCAGCCTGTATCACTCACTGTCCCAACAGCAGACCCAGCGCCTGGGCGAATTCGCCCGCCAGCAAAAGGTCACCCTCAATACCGTGGTCCAGGCGGCCTGGTTGCTGCTCCTGCAACATTACACCGGGCATGACACGGTGGCCTTCGGCGCCACGGTGTCCGGACGCCCCGGCGAACTCAAAGGCGTCGAACAGCAGATAGGCCTGTTCATCAATACCTTGCCGGTGATTGCCAGCCCCCGGCCGGAACAATCGGTCACCAGCCTGCTGCAACAGCTTCAGGCCCGCAACGTTGCGTTGCGCGAGCATGAACACACGCCGCTGTTCGAGATTCAGCGCTGGGCCGGGCAGGGCGGTGAAGGCCTGTTCGACACGCTGCTGGTGTTCGAAAACTACCCGCTGGCCGAGGCCCTGCAAGCGCAGGCACCGTCAGGCCTGAGCTTCGGCACGGTGGGTAATCAGGAACAGACTAATTTCCCGTTGACCCTGGCCGTTAATCTCAATGAGACCCTGAGCCTGCACTTCACTTATGCCCATGCTGCGTTCCATACACATACAATCCAGCGCCTGGCTGAGCAGGTGGAGCACGTGCTCGCACAGATGGTGAGCCTGGCCGCCGACCGTAGCCTGGGCGATATCGACCTGGTTGGCGCGGCGACGCGCACCGTGCTGTTGCGCGACTGGAATGCCACGGCAGTGCCGGCCACCGACCCACGCCACGTTCATCAATGGTTCGAGTCCCAGGCTCGACGCACGCCTGATGCGCCGGCCCTGTTGGCCGATCAAGCGTCGCTGACCTATGCCCAGCTCAACCTGCGCGCCAATCGCCTGGCTCATGCGTTGATCGAGCGGGGTGTAGGCCCGGACGTGTTGGTGGGGCTGTGCATGCCGCGCAGCGTGCAGATGGTCGTCGGGCTACTGGCGATCCTCAAGGCCGGTGGTGCCTATGTACCGCTGGACCCCGCTTATCCACAGGATCGCTTGATGTACATGGTCGAGGACAGCGGCATTGCCTTGCTGTTGACCGAAACCAGCGTACAGCCGTACTTCGCCGACGTGGCCGTGGACTGCCTGCTGCTGGACGCACTGCCCGAGCGGTTCGATGGCTACGGCGAGCATGAGCCTTCGGTAACCGTCGACAGCCAGAACCTCGCCTATGTGATCTATACCTCCGGTTCCACCGGGAAACCCAAAGGCGTGACGATTCGCCATGGCGCCCTGAGCAACCATATGGAATGGATGCAGGGTTGCCTGAAGCTGAATCACAGTGACCGTGTCCTGCAGAAGACCGCCATCAGTTTCGACGCCTCGGTGTGGGAGTTCTGGTTGCCACTGATGAGCGGCGCGCAACTGGTATTGGCCGCGCCGCAATTGAACCTGGACTTGACCACCTTGTGGGTCGAGGTGGAGCGTTGGGGGATCAGTGTGCTGCAAATGGCGCCATCGTTGCTGCAGGCGCTGTTGCCGCTGGCGACCCGTGAACACCTGGCCTCCTTGCGCCTGCTGCTGTGCGGCGGCGAAGCGCTGAGTGCGCACCTTTCCCGCCAGGTCCTGGGCCTCTTCGATGGCGAGCTGCGCAATCTTTATGGCCCCACGGAGGCCACGATTGATACCAGCAGCCATGCCGTGGCGGCCACTGTCGAAGACGACGGGCGAATCATCGCCATCGGTCGTCCGATCAACAACGTATGCACCTATGTGCTGGACGGCGCCTTGCAGCCTTGCGCCGTGGGGGCGATTGGCGAGTTGTACATCGGTGGTGAATCCCTGGCCCGTGGTTATCACCAGCGTCCAGGGCTGACCGCCGAGCGCTTCGTTCCCGATCCGTTTGGCGAGTCGGCCGCTGCACGCCTGTATCGCACCGGCGACCTGGTGCGCCACGCCGAAAATGGCGTAATCGAATACATCGGCCGGATTGACCATCAGGTGAAAATCCGTGGCCTGCGCATTGAGCTGGGTGAAATCGAAGCCCGCCTCCACGCTCAACCTGAAGTACGAGATGCGGTAGTGCTGGCTCGGGAAACGGCGACCGGCACGAGCCTGGTGGGTTGGCTTGTCAGCCAGGACAGCAGCCTGGATAGGGCGGCCGAGGCGCGCTTGAGTGAACAGCTCAAGGCGCGGCTGGCACAACAGATGCCGGACTTCATGGTGCCCACCCATCTGGTCTTCCTCGATCAACTGCCGCTTACACCCAACGGCAAACTCGACCGCAAGGCACTGCCCGCGCCGGATAACCGCGCGCTGCATTCGGCTTACCTGGCGCCGCAAAGCGATCTGGAATGCAAGGTCGCGGCCATCTGGCAAGGCGTGCTCAACGTTGAGCAGGTCGGTCTGGCGGATGATTTCTTCGAGCTGGGCGGGCATTCGCTGCTGGTGGTGAATGTGGTGTCGCGCCTGCAGCTCGAACTGGGCATGAAGTTAACGCCCCAATTGATATTCCAATTTCCGGTCCTCGGTGCGTTTGTCGCGCAACTGGAGCAGACCGGCACGTCAATGAGCACGTCAAAATTGAGCAAGCTTGAAGCGCTGCTTGATGAATTCGAGGAGGTTTGATGGACACCGCTGTCGCACAACGTATTGCCAGGCGCTTCATAACGCTGCCGCTGGAAAAACGCCGTCTTTACCTGCAGAAAATGCTCGAAGAGGACGTTTCCCCGGCGAACCTGCCGATTCCGCCTGTCAGTGCCGAGTTCGACACGTTGTCATTGTCCTTTGCCCAGGAGCGTCAATGGTTCTTGTGGCAGCTGGACCCGGAAAGCGCGGCTTATCACATGCCTACGGCCCTGCGCTTGCGAGGTCCATTGGACATTGCGGCGCTGCAACAGAGTTTCAGTGCGCTGGTCGCGCGCCATGAGAGCCTGCGTACCACCTTCGTGGTGCACGGCGAGCAAGTGGTGCAGCAAGTGCAGGAGGCTGCACCGGTAAGTCTGCAGGTGCAGCCTCTGGCCCAGGTGCCGGATGCGGCGCAACTGCGGCATTTGATCGAAGACGAGACGCGCCGGCTGTTCGACTTGCAGCAGGGGCCCTTGTTGCGTACGTGCCTGTTGCAACTGGGCGCGGATGACCATGTGCTGATTGTCACCTTGCACCACATCGTTTCCGATGGCTGGTCGATGCAGGTAATGGTCGAGGAGTTGGTCAAGGGTTACGCCGCGTTCAGTCGAGGGTTGAGCCTGGAACTGCCAGCGTTGCCGATTCAATACAGCGACTACGCCATCTGGCAGCGGCACTGGATGGAGGCCGGCGAGCGGGAGCGGCAGTTGCAATACTGGACCGCGCAACTGGGCGGCGAGCAGCCGGTGCTTGAGCTCCCGACTGACGTTGCGCGCCCGGCCGTGATGAGCTATCGCGGTGCCCGGCTGGAGTTGGATATCGACACCGCGCTGGCCTGCGGCCTCAAGCAGATGGCCCAGCGCGAAGGGGTCAGTCTGTTCATGATCCTGCTGGCCTCCTACCAGGCCTTGCTGCATCGCTACAGCGGGCAGAACGACATTCGGGTTGGCGTGCCGACCGCGAACCGTAACCGGGTGGAGACCGAGGGGTTGATCGGCTTTTTCGTCAACACCCAAGTGCTCAAGAGTGAGGTCGACAGCCAGGGCTCCTTCAGTGCCTTGCTGCAACAGGTCAAGCAGACTGCGCTGGATGCCCAGGCGCATCAGGACCTGCCGTTCGAGCAACTGGTGGAAGCCTTGCAGCCGCAACGCAACCTGAGCCACAGCCCGCTGTTTCAAGTGATGTTCAACCACCAGACCCAAGGCCCGGCGGGCGAGGGGCCGGCCGGTGAATTGAAGGTCGAGGGGCTGCGCTGGGATACCCATAGTGCACAGTTCGACTTGACCCTGGAAACCATGGAGCGCCCCGATGGGCTGTCTGCGGCGCTGATCTATGCCACGGATCTGTTCGGTGCAGACACGGTTGCGCGGATGGCCGGGCACTGGCAAAACCTGCTGCAGGCAATCATCGCGAACCCGGCACAAAGCATCGGTGAGCTGCCGTTGCTTGACGCTGAACAGCGCCAAGCGCAGCTCGACGATTGCGTCCGCACGTCGGTAGCCACCCCGCAGGCGGGTTATGTTCATCGATTGTTCGAGGCACAGGTGGCCCGCTCGCCGGAGGCGCAGGCGCTGGTCATCAATGGCCAGCGCTTGAGCTACGGGCAACTCAATACCCGGGCCAATCAATTGGCGGTGGAGCTGCAACGTCACGGGGTGGGCGCGGGTGTGCTGGTGGGCATTGCCGTCGAACGCAGCCCGCACATGCTGATCGGGTTGTTGGCAATCCTCAAGGCCGGCGGCGCCTATCTGCCTCTCGATCCCGCGTTCCCGCAGGATCGCCTCGCCTACATGATTGAGGACAGTGGCATCGACCTGTTGCTGACCCAACATTCACTGCTCAGCCAGATCCCGGTGCCTGACACGGTCACTACGCTGGTGCTGGATCAACCGGGCAATTGGCTTGACGGCCATGCCGGTGACGATCTGCCAACCCGGCTGGATCCGGAGCACCTGGCTTATGTCATCTACACGTCTGGCTCCACCGGCCAGCCGAAAGGGGTGATGGTGCGACATGGCGCCCTGACCAACTTTGTCGCAAGCATGGCCAGGGTGCCGGGCATGACCGCCCAGGATCGGGCGTTGTCACTGACCACGTTCTCGTTTGATATTTTCGGCCTGGAAATCTACGTACCCCTGATGGTCGGCGCGTGCATCGTGCTGACCGGCCAGGAGGTGGCGCAGGACCCGTACGCAGTGCTGGCCCTGATCGACGCCGAACAGGTCAACGTGGTGCAGGCGACTCCCTCGACCTGGCGCATGTTGCTCGACAATGAACAGGCCCACGTGCTCCAGGGGTGCACGTGCCTGTGCGGCGGCGAGGCGTTGCCCCAGGAACTGGCGGTGCGCATGCTTGGCCTTGGCGGTGAAGTCTGGAATCTCTATGGCCCGACGGAAACCACGGTCTGGTCGGCGTTGCACCGGCTGCGTCCGCAGGCTGCGCAACCTTGGCTGGGCGGGCCAATAGACAACACATCGCTGTACATCGTCGGTGCAGACCTGATGCCGGTGCCCTATGGTGTTGCCGGCGAATTGCTGATCGGCGGGGACGGCCTGGCGCGGGGTTACTTCCAGCGCCCGGGATTGACCGCCGAACGTTTTGTTCCCCATCCGTTTTCCAGCACCGGCGAGCGGCTTTACCGCACCGGCGACCTCGCACGTCAGCGCCCGGACGGTATCCTCGAATACCTGGGGCGGATCGACCATCAGGTGAAAATTCGCGGTTTCCGCATCGAGCTCGGGGAAGTCGAAGCGCGCCTGCTGGAGCAGGACGCTGTACGTGAAGCCGCGGTACTGGCCCAGGATGCCCCGGGCGGCCAGGCGTTGGTGGCGTATGTGGTCCCCGCCGCCGAATGGCAGGGCCTGGATGCCGACGGCCAGGGTCGCCTGCGCGACAGCCTGAACGCCCGGCTCAAGGCCAACTTGCCCGACTACATGGTGCCGGCGCATATGGTGCTGTTGCCAAGGTTCCCGCTGACCCCCAATGGCAAGCTGGACCGCAGGCAACTGCCCAAGCCCGATGCCAGCCAATGGCAGAAAACCTACGTGGCTGCGCAGACACCGGTGCAGCAAGCGGTGGCGGCGATCTGGGCCGAGGTGCTCAACGTGCCGCGGGTTGGCCTGAGTGACAACTTTTTCGAGCTGGGCGGCCATTCGCTGCTGGCGACCCAAATGGTTTCGCGGATTCGCCAGCAACTGCAAGTCCAGGTGCCTTTGCGCCTGCTGTTCGCCCATAACACCTTGCAAGCATTTGTCGAGGCGATGGCCCCGGCATCGTTGACTCCTGAACAGGCCATCCCGCGCGTTGCACGCGACCAGCCGCTTGCCCTGTCATATGCCCAGCAACGGCAATGGTTTTTGTGGCAATTGGAGCCCACCAGCAGCGCCTACCATATTCCCGCGGCCCTGCGTTTGCGCGGACACCTTGACCTGGCGGCCTTGCAACAGTGTTTTGACGCTCTGGTGGCGCGTCATGAGAGCTTGCGTACCCGGTTTGTGCTGGAGAACGAGCGTCCCGTACAACGGGTCGACGCGCCGGCACCGGTGGCGATTGCGCTTGAGTCGGCGGCTGCCGGGCTGGATGACCCTGGCCTGCGCGGCTTGATTGAAACTGAAACCCGCCAACTCTTTGATCTGCAGCGTGGGCCGTTGCTGCGGGTCAAGCTGTTGCAACTGGGCGCTGAAGATCACGTGCTGATCCTGACCCAGCACCACATCGTGTCGGATGCCTGGTCGATGCGGGTCATGATCGATGAGCTGATGCAGTTATACCGCGGCTTCAGTCAAGGCCAACCGGCGGCGTTGGCGGCACTGCCGATCCAGTATGCCGATTACGCACAGTGGCAGCGTCAGTGGCTGGCGGCGGGTGAGCAGCAGCGGCAACTCAGCTACTGGACAGAACAGTTGGGCGGCGAGCAACCGGTCCTTGAACTGCCAACCGACCATCCACGTCCGGTTCAGCAAAGCTATCGTGGGGCCCGGCTGCCGATCACCCTCGAGCCGTCCCTGGCCGAGAGTCTCAAGCGCCTGGCGCAGCAGCAAAACACCACACTGTTCATGCTGCTGCTGGCCGGCTTCCAGACCTTGTTGCACCGCTACAGCGGGCAGCAGGATATTCGTGTCGGGGTACCGATTGCCAACCGCAATCGCCTGGAAACCGAAGGGATGCTGGGTTTCTTCGTCAACACCCAGGTACTCCGGGCCGACATTGAGGGGCACCTGCGCTTTGACCAATTGCTTCATCAGGTCAAGCAGCGGGTACTGGGAGCACAGGCCCATCAGGACCTGCCGTTCGAGCAACTGGTGGAGCTGCTTGCACCTGCACGCAACCTGAGCCATACGCCATTGTTCCAGGCCATGTTCAACCATGCCAGTGATGCTCGTCGCGAGGCGATTGAACTGCCGGGGTTGAGCCTGGAGCAATTGACCTGGGATTCGGGCAGCGTGCAGTTCGACCTCTCCCTGGATACGTTCGAGTACAGCGAAGGCATCAGTGCCGCACTGTCCTATGCCTCTGACTTGTTTGAGCCAGCCACCGTCGCACGCCTGGGCGAACACTGGCTGAACCTGCTGCGCGCGATTGTGGCCAACCCCACCCAGCGCATCGCCGAATTACCGATGCTCGATGCGGTGCAGCGCCGGATGATGGTTGAGGACTGGAACCGCACGTTCGCCCATTACCCGAACAACCAGCCGGTGCACCACTTGATCGAAGCCCAGGTGGAGCGGGCCCCGCATGCCGTGGCGTTGGTGTTCGAGGGGCAGTCGCTGACCTATGCCCAGCTCAACGCGCGGGCCAACCGATTGGCTCATGCCTTGATCGCGCGTGGCGTAGGCCCCGATGTGCTGGTGGGCATTGCACTGCACCGCAGCCTGGAAATGGTGGTGGGCCTGTTGGCGATCCTGAAGGCCGGCGGCGCCTATGTACCGCTGGACCCGGAATACCCGCCGGAACGCCTGTCCTACATGATCGACGACAGCGGCATCGAATGGTTGCTGACCCAGCAAGCGCTGGTCGCAACCTTGCCGCTGCCGGAACGGGTGCGCACGCTGATACTCGATGGTGACGATGCCTGGCTGGCCGGTGAGGCGCAAGGCAACCCCGAGTCGCGGGCCGTCGCGCAAAACCTCGCCTATGTGATTTACACCTCCGGATCCACCGGCAAACCCAAAGGGGCTGGCAACAGCCACGGTGCCCTGACCAACCGGTTGTGCTGGATGCAACAGGCCTACGGGTTGCACGCCGACGACCGCGTGCTGCAAAAAACGCCGTTCAGCTTCGATGTGTCCGTCTGGGAGTTTTTCTGGCCGCTTATGACCGGCGTCCGCTTGGTCGTGGCGTCGCCTGGGGATCATCGCGATCCACAGAAGCTGGTCCAATTGATCGAGCGCGAAGGCATTACTACCCTGCATTTCGTCCCGTCGATGCTGCAAGCGTTCGTGCTGGATGCCAATGTCAGCCGCTGCACCAGCCTCACCCGTATCGTTTGCAGTGGCGAAGCGTTGCCGATCGATGCGCAGCAGCAGGTCTTCGCCAAGCTGCCGGGCGCGGGGCTGTTCAATCTCTACGGCCCTACCGAAGCCGCAATTGATGTCACCCACTGGACCTGTCGTGACGAGGGCCGTGACGCCGTGCCCATCGGCGAGCCGATTGCGAACTTGATGACCTACATTCTCGACGCCGAGCTCAACCCGGTGCCCTGCGGCGTCAACGGCGAACTGTACCTCAGCGGCCAGGGACTGGCGCGTGGGTATCACCGTCGCCCGGAGCTGACGGCCGAACGATTCGTGGCAAGCCCGTTTGTCGCGGGTGAACGGCTGTACCGCACGGGTGACTTGGCCCGTTACCGCGTTGACGGGGTGATTGATTACATTGGCCGTATCGACCATCAGGTGAAAATCCGCGGCTTTCGTATCGAGCTGGGTGAAATCGAGGCCCGTCTGCTGGAGCACGGGGCCGTGCGCGAAGCCGTGGTGGTGGCGCAGGACAGCCGCAACGGCAAAGCCCTGAGTGGCTACGTCGTTACCCAGCCTGGCGCCGCCAGCGACTGGCCGGCACTGCGCGAGGCGCTGACTGCGCATCTGCGCCAGACCCTGCCGGAACACATGGTGCCGACGCACCTGACGCCGCTGGAAAAAATGCCCCTGAGCCCCAACGGCAAACTCGACCGCAAGGCTCTCCCGGTGCCAGACATGGCTGAGGTACAGCAGGACTTCGTGGCTCCCGCCAATGCAGTCGAAAGTGCCCTGGTCGAGATCTGGCAAGCCGTGCTCGGCGTGGCCCGGGTGGGCACTGCCGATAACTTCTTCGCCTTGGGCGGTGACTCGATCAATTCGATTCAAGTGGTCAGCCGTGCACGTCAGCAGGGAATCGGCCTGGCACCCAAGGACCTGTTCCTGCACCAGAACATCCAGTCGCTGGCCCGGGCTGCGAGCGCCGATCAAGCCGCAACGATCGATCAGGGGCCGGTCAGCGGTGACAGCCATCTGGTTCCGATGCAGCACTGGTTCTTCGCCAATGACATGGCGCACCGTGACCACTGGAACCAGTCGCTGATGCTGACCCCGCGCGAGCCATTGGACGGCGCATGTCTGCAGCAGGCCCTTGAGCACGTGGTGGCCCATCATGACGCCTTGCGCTTGCGCTTCGTGCAATCGGGCGATGGTACCTGGCAGGCCAGCCATGAGGCCGTCGGCGCACAACCGGTAGGCCTCTGGCAGCGCCAGGCAGAGAACGCCGATGAGATCATCGCCATTGCCAACCAGGCGCAACGCAGCCTCGACCTGCAACACGGCCCGCTGTTGCGTTGCAGCCTGATCGCAGTGCAGGACGGCAGTTCGCGCCTGCATCTGGCGATTCACCATCTGGTGATGGACGGTGTGTCGTGGCGCGTGCTGCTGGAAGACTTGCAAACGGCCTACCGGCAGCTGGCGGTAAACCAGCCTGTGGTGTTGCCACCCAAGTCCACCGCGTTCAAGGCGTGGGCCGAGCAGTTGCAGGGCTACGCCCACAGCGAAGGGCTGGCTCGGGAGTTGAGTTACTGGACCGGGCAACAGGCCCATGCGTTGCCGGAACTGCCACGGGCGCGGCCTGAGGGCAGCCAGGCTTCGGTGCATGGCCATTCGGTCAACACGCGTCTGGATACAGAACAGACTCGGCGCCTGCTCAAGCAGGCACCGTCGGCCTATCGCACCCAGGTCAACGACCTTTTGCTCAGTGCCCTGGCGCAGGTGATTTGCCAGTGGACTGCGCAACCTGCGTGCCTGGTGCAACTGGAAGGCCATGGCCGTGAGGAACTGTTCGGCGACGTCGAC
Source organism: Pseudomonas sp. D4002 (assembly GCF_013385665.1). NCBI lineage: Bacteria > Pseudomonadati > Pseudomonadota > Gammaproteobacteria > Pseudomonadales > Pseudomonadaceae > Pseudomonas > Pseudomonas sp. D4002. The sequence goes on along the minus strand of NZ_JACAPN010000011.1, from coordinate 104,514 downwards.
CTGAGCCGCACGTTGGGCTGGTTCACCAGCCTGTTCCCGGTGGTATTGACCCCATCGGTGCACGCGGCAGACACCATCAAGGGCATCAAGGAACAGCTGCGCGCGGTGCCGAACAAGGGCCTGGGTTATGGCGTGCTGCGTTACCTCGGTGCAGAGGATGTCCGCTCGCGTCTGGCGAAACTCGCGCAGGCCCGGATTACCTTCAACTACCTCGGCCAGTTCGACCAGAGCTTTGATGAGCAGGCGTTATTCGCGCCGAGCGAGGAGGGCAGCGGGGCTGGGCACGCTGATGACGTGGCGCTGGGCAACTGGCTGACCATCGATGGCCGGGTGTACAACGGCCAGTTGTCCCTGGACTGGACCTTCAGCCGCGAAGTTTTTGATGAGGCCACCGTCCAGCAATTGGCCGATGCCTACGGCGTCGCGTTGCAGGCACTGATAGAGCATTGCTGCGGCGAAGAGCATCAGGGCCTGACGCCGTCTGACTTCCCGCTGGCCCGTTTGACCCAGGCGCACCTTGACGGCTTGCCGGTGCCCGTGGCGCAGGTGCAAGACGTCTATGCGTTGTCACCGATGCAAGAAGGCATGCTGTTCCACACCCTGGCCGACGACAGCAGCGGTTTGTACATCAACCAGATCAGCCTGCCGGTACACGGGCTGGATACCGAACGCTTCGCCGCAGCCTGGCAATCGGTGATTGAGCGTGAGGACATTCTGCGGACCAGCTTTCACTGGCAGGATGGCTTGAGCGCCCCGGTGCAAATTGTCCACCGCCAGGCCGAATTGCCGCTGCTGATCGAAGACTGGCGCGGCCGGGACATCAGCGAACAGGCGATCGGCGAGCGCGCAACGGCTGATTACCTGCAAGGGTTCGATCTGGCCCGTGCGCCGTTGCAGCGTGTGCTGTTGCTGCGGCTTGAGGACGACCGCTACCAGATGATCTGGACCTGCCATCACATCCTGATGGACGGCTGGAGCAGTTCGCGACTGTTTGGCGAGGTAATGCAGTTTTATGCCCAGGGCCACGTGCCGACACGCAACGGTCGTTACCGCGAGTTCATCGAATGGCTGCAACGCCAGGATCAACGGGCGCTGGAGGGCTTCTGGAGAAGCCGTCTTGCAACGCTGGAGCAGGCCACCTCGCTGAACCAGGCGATGTTCCCGCGGCATGTCGAGGATTTGCCCGGGCACCAGGCGCTTTACTCACGTTGGGATGCGGTGCAAACCGCACGCCTGCAACAGGCTTGCCGCGCCTTGCAAATCACCCCCAACACGCTGATCCAGGGCGCGTGGCTGTTGTTGCTGCAACGCTTTACCGGGCAGAACACTGTGGTGTTCGGTGCCACCGTGGCTGGCCGTCCTGCGGGGTTGGCCAATGCCGACAACATCCTGGGGCTGTTCATCAATACGCTACCGGTGATCCAGACCCTGGAACCCGCGCAGCCGCTGGATCAGTGGCTGCAAGCGTTGCAGGCCTGCAACATGGACATCCGTGAGTACGCACACGCGCCGCTGGCGGATATCCAGCGCTGGTCGGGGCTGGGCGGGCAAGGGCTGTTCGACAGCATCATCGTGTTTGAAAACTATCCGATCGATGAGCGCCTGGGTGAGCAACAGGACACCGGCCTGAGCTTCGGCGAGTCGCGTAACCATGACGTGACCAACTTTGCGATGGACCTGGCGGTCAACCTCGGCGAACAGTTGTCGATCGAATATCTGTTCCTGCGCAATGCCTTCAGTGTCGAGGCGGTAGAGCAGATTCGCCGCTGCATGGAAGACACCCTTGAGGCCATGATCGTTGCGCCGACGGCGCGACTGGGCAACCTTCAGCGCCTTGGGGCCGAGCAGTGGCAAGCCTTTGAGCAGTGGAGTGCGGCGCCGAATGCCAGCTATCAGGCGCAGCTCTTGCCGGAACTGATCGCACGCCATGCCCATTCGCGTGGCGAGGCGACGGCACTGGTGTGCGGGGGCGATTCGCTGAGCTACGGTGAGCTGGAACGTCGAGCCAATGGCCTGGCCCATCGCTTGATCGAGCTGGGGGCTGGGCCGGAAGTGGTGGTCGGGGTGGCCCTGGAGCGCTCCGTCGAGATGATCGTGGCGTTACTGGCGGTGATGAAAAGCGGCGCGGCTTATGTGCCGTTGGACATCGACTATCCGCCCGAACGCCTGGCGTTCATGATGCAAGACTCGGCGATGGCGCTGTTGCTGACCCATAGCCAGGTGCAGGCGCGCCTTCCGGCGGTGGAAGGCCTGGCGCAGCTGGCCATCGACACGTTTGACCGCGCCGGCTACAGCGACACGCCGCCCGCCAGCAGTTTGCTGGGCGCCAATCTGGCCTACTTGATTTATACCTCGGGCTCCACCGGTCGGCCGAAAGGCGTGGCAGTGGCGCATGGGCCGATGAGCATGCATTGCCAGGCCATCGCCGGGCTGTATGACATGGATGAGCGCACCCGCGAGCTGCATTTCATGTCGTTTGCCTTCGACGGCGCTCATGAGCGCTGGCTCAGTACGCTATTGAGCGGGGGCACGCTGGTGATCCGCGATGCCAGCCTGTGGACACCGGAGCAGACCTTCGACGCCTTGCATCAACACGGCATCACGATTGCCTGTTTCCCGCCGGCCTACCTCAAGCAGTTGGCCGAGTACGCGGCCCATAGCCAACAGGAACCACCCGCGGTACGGGTGTATTGCTTCGGTGGCGATGCGGTGCCGGACCAGACCTTCGAACAAGTGAAAGCGGCACTGCGTCCACAGTTCTTTACCAACGGCTATGGCCCCACCGAAACCGTGGTCACGCCGATGCTCTGGAAGGTCCCGGTCGACACCCGGTGCGAGGCTGCCTATGCGCCGATCGGGCGTGCTGTCGGCGAGCGCGCGCTGTACGTGCTGGACGAAGAACTCAACCCGCTGCCGCCGGGGATTGCCGGTGAGCTCTACATCGGTGGCCAGGGCATTGCCCGCGGCTATTACCGTCGTCCGGACCTGAGTGCCGAGCGCTTTGTGCCGGACCCGTTCGGGTCGCCGGGCGATCGTCTCTACCGCAGCGGCGACCTGGTACGCCAGCGTGTTGATGGTGTGCTTGATTACGTCGGGCGTATTGACCACCAGATCAAGGTCCGGGGCTTTCGCATTGAACTGGGGGAAATCGAGGCGAGCCTGCGGCAACTGGACGATGTCAGTGACGCGTTGGTGATCGCCCGTGACAGTGCGTCGGGCAAGCAACTGATCGGTTATGTGGTGACGCCCGATGGCATGGCCATCGGTGATCGCCTCAAGGCGGACTTGCGCGCGCAATTGCCGGATTACATGGTGCCCACCCAGGTCATCTGCATGGCGGCGCTGCCTGTCACGCCCAACGGCAAGCTGGATCGCCAGGCCTTGCCGGAGCCTGAATTCAAGGGCGGCGAGTATGTTCCCGGCCGTACTCGTGACGAGCAACTGCTGGCACAGGTCTGGGCTGATGTGTTGCAAGTGGAGCGCGTGGGCATCACCGACAACTTCTTCGAGTTGGGCGGTGACTCGATCCTCAGCCTGCAAGTCGTCTCGCGGGTACGCAACCACCCTGAACTGAAGATGGACCTCAAGCTGCGGGACCTGATGCGCGGGCAGACCATCGAGGCGATTTTCGAGCAGCGTTCAAGCACCGTCGCCACGCTGATCGAGGATGTTTCGCAGGTGGCCGCCGAGGGCCAGTTCAACCTGATTCCGATCCAGCAGTGGCTGTTCGACCAGCGTATGAGCGAGCCGCACCATTACAACCAGGCATTGATGCTGCGTGCACGCCAGGCGCTGAATCTGCCGGCGCTGGAGCTGGCATTGCGCTGCATGTTGAAGCAGCACGACGCCCTGCGCCTGCGCTTTCGTAAGGTGGGCGCACGCTATTGCCAGCATTACCAGCCGCTGGAGGACATGCAGGCGCAATGGGCCACTGAGCCCTTGTTATGGCAACACACCGTGGCCGATGAGGCGGAGCTTGAACTGTACGCCGAACAGGTACAGCGCAGCCTGGACCTGCAAGACGGGCCGGTGTGGCGTACCGCTCATGTGACGTTGGGCGATGGCCAGGTGCGGGTATTGATGGTGATCCATCATTTGGTGATCGACACCGTTTCCTGGCGTTTGCTGCTGCAGGATTTGCAGGTCGCTTATGAGGCTTACCGCAATGGCCAGGCGCCGGCCCTGCCGATTCGTACCAGCAGCTACCGGGCCTGGGCCGAGGGGCTGCAAGCTTACGCGGCGAATTATCCGGCGCAGGAGCAAGCCTGGTGGCTTGAGCAGATCGACCAGCCGGGCAGTGAGCTGCCGTGCGATAACCCGCGTGGCAAGAACCAGGTGCAGTACCAGTCGGTCGCGCTGATGGGCCTGTCGCAGGAACATACCCAGCAGTTGCTCAAGCAAGTGCCTGCGGTCTACCAGACGCAGATCAACGATGTGTTGCTCGCCGCGCTGAGCCGGGTGTTGTGCCGCTGGAGCGGGCAGCCTTCGGTATTGATCCAGCTCGAAGGCCATGGCCGCGAAGACCTGGTCAAGGACATCGACCTGAGCCGCAGCCTGGGCTGGTTCACCAGCATGTTCCCGGTGCGCCTGGCACCCGGTGCCGGGGCTGACATCGGGAGCTCGGTGCGTGCGGTGCAGCGGCAATTGGCGGCCGTACCGAACAAGGGCCTGGGCTACGGCATCCTGCGTCACATGAGCGGTGTGTCGATGGCCGATACCTTGCGCCTGGCACCCCAGGCGCGTGTCACCTTCAACTACCTGGGGCAGTTCGACCAGAGCTTCGATGACAAGGCGATGCTGGTGCCGGCTCAGGAGAGCTATGGCAGTTGCTACAGCCCGCAGGCGGCCCTGGGCAATTGGCTGGAAGTGGTGGGGCAGGTGTATGACGGACGCCTGGCGATGCGCTGTATTTTCAGCACGCGCCGCTACCGTGCCGAAACCGTCGAACAGTTGATGCGAGAGTACCAGGCCGAACTGGAGGCGCTGATCGAGCATTGCGTGGCACAAGCGGCTTAAGGATTGAGGCCGATCCATCGTTATACAAAGAGGGGCCCTTGTGGCTCCTCTTTCGTCTGTGGCTTTTTCATAAGGAAACCTGCGATGTCCTTGCATCCGGAACTCAATGCCTTCCTCGACCTGGCGCAAGAAAGCCAGGCGGACGGTCCTGGGCCGTTTCACCTGTCAACGCCCGCCCAGGCCCGGGAGGCGTTCGAGCGCACCACCGCGCAACTGCGCTGGCAGGCGCCTGCGCAGGTGCGCTGCAGCCACATCGAATTCACGGCACGCGATGGCGCGACGCTGGCGTTGCGTGTGTACCGTCCCGCTGACGTTTCGGCGCAGAGCCTGCCGGTGCTGGTGTACTTCCATGGCGGTGGCTACGTGGTCGGCAGCCTGGAATCCCATGACGGGGTGTGCCGCGAATTCTGCGCCAGAACTCCGTGTGCGGTGGTTTCAGTGGGTTATCGACTGGCGCCGGAGCACAGGTTCCCGACGCCGCTGAACGATGGCGCCGATGCCCTGGCCTGGCTGGCCGATAACGCTGCAGCCGAAGGCCTGGACCTCACCCGCGTGGCTTTCGGTGGCGACAGTGTGGGGGCCACGCTGGCGACGGTGCTGGCGTTGCAGTCGGTGCTCGAGCCCGCGACGCTGGCAATTAAACCCTGCTGGCAACTGCTGTGCTATCCGGTGACGGACGCTTCCACCCATAGCCCGTCGACCGAGCTGTTCGGCGAGGGCTATCTGCTGGAGACCGAGACACTGGAATGGTTCTACCGGCATTACGCCCGGGAGGCGGCGGATCGTCTTGACTGGCGCTTCTCGCCATTGCTGGCGCCGGGGTACCCGGGCATGCCACCGGCGCTGATTGCGTTGGCCGGTCATGACCCGCTGCTGGATGAAGGGCGTGCCTATGCCCGACGGTTGCAGGAGCAGGGGGTGGCGGTGGAAGTGATCGAGTACACCGGGTTGATTCACGATTTCCTGCGCCTGCAGAGCGTGGTGCCGGATATCGACGAGGTGTACGGTCAATTGACCCAGGCATTGCGAGCCGCGCTGGCAGCTTGAGAACAGGCACAAAAAAACCGGGCCAGGCCCGGTTTTTTTGTGGGTGTCGGCTAGAAGTTGTACGTCACGTCAACCGAGGCGACGCGTTCCTGGCCGTAGTAGCAGCCGAACGAGTAGTTGCAGTGGGACACGTACTCGCGGTTGAACACGTTCTGCACGTTCAGGCTGGTCTCCACGCCACGCAGGCTTGGCGATACCTTGCTCAGGTCGTAGCTGACGGTGGTGTCATAGACCACAAAGCCCGGGACCTCGAACGAGTTGGCGGCATCACCGGGTTTGGGGCCGGTGTAGCGGGCGCCGGCACCGAAGGTCAGGCCATTGAGCACCGCCTGGGTGAAGTGGTAGTCAACCCACAGCGATGCCGAAACCGGAGCCTGTTGCTCGGTGCGGTTACCGGTGTTGCCGTAGTTGTTCTTGATGTAGAACGCGTCGAGGTAGGACGCAGCAGCCAGTACGTCGACGTTGGCAATCGTCGATTTGACTTCCAGTTCAACACCGCGGGAGCGAACCTGGCCTTGCTGGACCGAGTACTGGGTGTACTCGTTATCCTGGCTCAACACGTTTTTCTGCTTGATCTGGTACACGGAAGCCGTGATCAGCGTCTTCTCGAACGGCTGGTACTTCACACCCACTTCGTACTGTTCGCCTTCGGTCGGCGCGAAGGCCTTGCCGCCACGTTCGGGCGCGGTAGTGCCAACGGTCGGCAGGAAGGATTCGGAGTAGCTGACGTACGGCGCCAGCCCGAAGTCGGTGACATAGGTCAGGCCGACACGGCCGGTGAACTTGTTGTCACGCTGTTCGGTGATGGAGTTTGCAATCAGGTCCTTGTTTTCAACTTCGGCCCAGTCCTGACGGCCACCAATGGTCAGGATCCACTTGTCCAGTTTGATCTGGTCCTGCAGGTAGACGCCGGTCTGGCGCACGGTGTTGTCCCACTTGGTGGTTTTTTCCGGGGTCACGCTGCTGGTGTCGTAGTTGTTGTTTTCGCCGTAGAGGTTGATCGGCAGTACGTTGTAGGCGTTGTAGCCGGTGTATTTGCGGTTGAAGTTGCGATAGTCCAGGCCGACCAGGGTGGTGTGCTCCAGCGCGCCGGTGTTGAATTTGTATTCCAGGTTGTTATCGATGGTGTAGGCGGTGTTGTGCTGGCGCCAGTCGAGTTTGACACGGTTGGCCCGGGTCTGGTCGACCGCGCCGGTGACTGCATCGGTGACGAAGCTGCGCAGGTAGAAGCCTTTGTAGTCGTCGCGTACGTCGGTGTAGCGGGCGGTGGAGCGACCTTTCAGGTTTTCGCTGAAGCTGTGGGTCAAGTCGTAGCCCAGGATGAACTGGTCACGTTTGTAGTCGTTGTATTTCGAGTCGCCGGAGAAGAAGTTGCGGTCGATGCGTTTGCCGTTGGGGCCGCGCTCGAGAGAGCCGATCATTGGCAACGCCTGATAGTCTTCCAGGCCTCGGTCCCGCTGGATCTGCGCCAGTACGGTCAGGGATGTGTCGTCGTTCGGGGCCCAGGTCAGGCTGGGTGCCAGCAGCATGCGTTCGCTGTGGGTATGATCGACCTGCTGGTTGCCTTTCTTCGCGACGCCGACGATGCGATAGCTGAACTCTTTCTGATCGTCGAGCGGGCCGCTGGTGTCGAATGCGCCGTTGACCCGGTTGTAGCTGCCGGCACCGATCTTGACCTCGCTGCGTTGTTCGGTGGTCGGTCGCTTGGAGACCATGTTGATCAGGCCGCCTGGCTGGTTCTGGCCAAAGAGCACCGACGATGGGCCCTTGAGCACTTCGATGCGCTCCAGGGTATACGGATCGATTTGCGGGGCGCCGCCGAGGCTGCCGGCATAGGGCAAGTAAGCGCCGTCCAGGTACAGCTGGGTAGGGGCGAAGCCACGGCTGGTGATTTCGTCGGCGATCGCGTTGCGGTCGGTGAAGCCGCCGGTGTTCAGGCCTGGCGTGTAGCGCAAGGCCTGGGTCAGGTTGAGTGCGCCCTGGGTTTCGATCTGTTTAGCGGTGACTACGTTGACGGTTTGCGGGATTTCCAGGAGGGGCGTATCGGTCTTGGTGCCGGTGGCGCTGCGGGTGGCAACGTAGCCGTCCACGGGGCCGTAGGCCGATTCAACAGCCTGGCCACTGATGGTGGTGGCACCCAGCTCCAGTGAATCACCCGTTGCCCGGGCACGTACGGTGACGGTGTTGGCTTGAACGGTGAACACAGCGCCGGTCCCCACCAGCATCTGCGACAACGCCTGTTCAGGCGACAACCGGCCGCTCACCGGCTGGCTGTGCTGGCCCTTTACATCATCGGCGCTGTACAGCACTTGCATGTTCGACTGGGTGCCCAGTGCCTGCAGGGCGCTTGCCAGCGATTGTGCAGGGATATTGAAGTTGATCTCCTGGGCCTGAACCTGCGCACTGAACGGCAACGCCAGCGCCATGCTGAACGCGGTGGCGCTGAAGCCCGGCTGCAGCATACGGCGCATGAACAAGGCTTTGGTAAAACGTGGAATCCCCGCAATTGCTGACATTGTGCTCACTCTTACTGGTTTTAATGGTTGCGTAGTTGTTAGCGATTCTTAATTAGACGCACGAGGCCGAAAAAACCAGAATGAGAATCTAACTTATTCATGCCGGTTGCAGTTCGGTGGCTACTTTCCCGGCTTCCATGCGGACCAGTTGGTCGGCAATGTCGAAGTAACGATCGTCGTGGGAAATCACGATGATGGTTTTGCCCAGGCGCTTGAGATCCGGCAGCAGCTCGGTGTAGAAAATCCGCCGGAACGTCGGGTCCTGGTCTGCGGCCCATTCGTCAAACACCAGCACCGGGCGTTCCTCCAGCCATGCATTGACCAGCGCCAGGCGCTTGCGCTGGCCGGTGGACAGGTCGGTGGTGGTGAACGAACCGTCACGCACGCTGACCTTGTGGCCGATTTCCAGGCGCTGCAGGTATTGGTTGGCATCTTCGGGAATATGGGTATCGCCCTGCACCACGTCGTCGAACAGGTAGTAGTCAGCGAAGATCGTGGTGAACAACTGGCGATAGTCGTCACGTGTCACTGCCGTCACGGGCTGCCCGTTGAGGCGGATTTCCCCCTGCTGCGGGGCGTACAGGCCTAGCAGCAGCTTGATCAGGGTGGTCTTGCCGCAACCGTTTTCGCCGACAATGAAGATGATGTCGCCTTGCTCGATCTTCAGGTTGACCGGGCCCAGGCGAAACGGTGCGCTGCCTTCGGTGGCGGGGAAACTGTAGGACACGTCCGTCAATTCCAGGCTGTGCACCGGCGTACTCTGGTTGCCTTGGTCGCTGAGCAGCAGGTGGGGTTCGGGCGAGGAAAACTGCTCCGACAGCGCGGCGATACGGCGGAATGCGATCTGCGCGCGGCTGACGATTGGCAGGGTGCCGATCAGATGCTCCAGCGGCCCTTTCATGTACAGCAGCACCAGCACAAAGCCGCTCATCACTGATTTGTCGGCACTCGGCCACAGTGATTGCAGGGCGAGTGCCAGCCCGATGACCACGAAAAACAGCATGGAGCCGAGGGTCTTGGCGACGACGAAAATATTCACCGAACGAATTTGTGTGTCGCAGATTTTGTCGGCGGTGCTTTCTATCCCCGACACAAACATGCGGTGCCTGCGCGGACGATGGATGCGCAACTCCTTGGCGCCCTCGGCGATGGAGTTGTAGTGTTTCTGCAGTTCGTCTTCGGCGTCGCGGGCCTCCATGAAGCCTTTGATTCCCCGGCCCCGGGCGATGTACTGGACGACCGTGCCGATGATGATCGCGACCACCATGATCAAGAACATCGGCCATGACAGCATCGCCAGGTAACCCATGCAGCCAAGGGTGACGGTCAGCGAAATGGCCAGCGGGGCGAAGGCGAACGCGAAATCGCTGATGGTGTCGACGTCGTGGGTGAGCACCGGGATCAGGCGGTGGCTGCGGTAGCGCTCAATCTGTTCGATGGGCGCCGACAGGACTTTTTCCCCAAGCTCCTTGCGCAGCCGGGCGATGATCTTTTGCCCCACATAATTGGTGCCGATATCGGAAAAGATCGAACTGACCAGTGCCAGCAGGCAGAGGCCGGCAAAGGCGCCGACCACGGTGTTGGTCAGGCCGTTGTCGGCGTGCAGCACGGTATTGATGGTCGCCAGCAATACCGTGACGCTGAGGCCGCCGACCATGCCGAGCAGAATGGAGCCGACAACGATCAGCCGAAAGGGTTTGAGCAGGGTGAACAATTCATTGATCACCCCACGTGTTGGTTTGCTCATGGAGGTTCCCTGCTTGAAGATCGGCCGGGCCCGGCTTCGGTCGCGGGCTCGGCCTGGGTGGCATAGAGGGCGGTGGTGCGCCGCAATGCGTTGCATGACGGGTCACACACACCTGTAAAACGACTGGGGGGAGGGTTAATTTAGAGGGCTGGCTGCCTTACAGATCCCGCACGACGCGAAAGCCGATCCAGTCACCGCGGTTGTCCGGTACCAACGCATTGCGGTTGCCGGAGCGGGAGAACACGGGGGCTTCACCCCAGTCGTTGCCGCGGATGCGTCTGAACTGGCATTTACCGGTCAGCCAGGCGCTGCCGTCGCTTGGGGCGCCGACGTAATCGTCGTTGTAGCAATCGGCTGTCCACTCGTAGACGTTGCCGTGCATGTCGTACATGCCGAACGCGTTGGGCGGGTAGCTGCCCACCGGGGACGAGTAGCTGTAGCCATCCGCCGGGCCGTAGGTGTTGGCATGCCGGGCAATGCTGTAGCCCTTGCCCTCGTCGAACGGGAAGGGGAACGGGCCGGTGGAGCCGGCGCGGGCGGCGTATTCACGTTGGGCTTCGCTGACCATCTGGTAGTGATGGCCGGTTTTCTTCGATAGCCAGGCGACGTAGTTCTGCACATCCTCGAAGTCCATGCACACGGCAGGTTGGCGCGGCCCCTGGGGGTAGCGTGGCTTGCTGGCAACGCACTCGCGGCCGGGTCGTTCATCGCCATTGGCAATCTTGACCCCGGACTGGCGTACATAGCTGTCCCACTCGCCGGCGGTGACCTGGAAGCGGCTCATGGCGAAGGGCCTGGCAAAGGTGACCGGGTGCATCGGGCCTTCATCAGGCTCGCGTCCCACTTCGTCTTCCGGGGTGCCCATGGTGAACGTACCGGCGGGCAACACGACCATTTCCGGGCAGTCCTTGCAGTCCTTGAACACTTTACCGGGTGTCGGCGTGGCCGCCTGGGCCAGGCCCGGTAGCAGGGCACTGCACAGTGTTGTCAGAATCACTGCGGCCAGCGGTTTCAGGTGCGGGTGATGGTTCATGGGAGCATCTCGCTGAAATGAAAAAGAGGCGTCACAACCGTTGGCTCAGCAACGTCATGAAGCGCTGGATCTCGGCCGATGTGTTGAGCAGGCCCGGGGAAGTGCGAATCACCGGGCCGGCGTCCCGATATACCGAGTCGATCACTACCCGGTTTTTCATCATGTGGGCGGCCACGTCGCGGCTGTCCTGGCCGTTGACCCGGAAGAAGGTGAAGCCTGCCGACAACTCGCTGCTGCGGGGTGTCACCAGCTCTATCTTCGAGTGCGCCAGCAGTTGGGTCTTCAGTTCGTCGTTGAGCTGATGAATGCGTGCCTGTACCTGCGGCTTGCCCAACTGCAAGTGCAGTTTGAAGGCTTCATCCGCAGCCCAGCGATGTTCAAAGGCGTGGTAGCCGCCGGGTGTCATGGTGGTGGCGAAGTTGGTGTCTTCGGAGAAGGTCGGCACCATCGGTGTCACGTCGGTGTTCTGCTCCGAGCGGGCGCAAATGATCCCGGTGCCCCGCGGGCCGAACATCCACTTGTGGGTGCCGGCAATGAAAAAGTCGCAATGCATGTCCGGGAAGTCGAGGTTCTCGACGCCAAACCCATGCACACCATCGACCACGTAGAGGATGCGGTCCTTGTCGTCACGATTGCGGTTGTGTTCATCCACCAGCTTGCCGATCGAGCCGATCGGCAGCTTGACGCCGCTGCCGGATTGCACCCAGGTCATGCCGAGCACACGGGTATTGGGGCGGATATTGCGCTCGATAGAACCGAGCACTTCATCGACGGACACCGAATGGGCGCTCTCGAACAATTTGATCTTGCGTACCTGGGTGCCTTCCTTGCGTACCCGGAAATCGAGGCTGTAGGCGGTGGCGTAATGTTCGTGAACAGTGGTGAGGATTTCCTGGTCGGGGCGTACCTGGATCCCGCCGTAAATCATCGCCAGGCCTTCGGAGGTGCTGCCGGTCAGGGCTATCTGGCCGGGCCTGGCATTCAGGTAGCGGCCGGCCCATTCGCGCACCTGGCCTTCACGCTTCCATGTCTCTTGCAGGTCCCAATCCATGGCCAGGCCGGGGTTGCGGTCGATCTGCGCGCGGTAGCGCTCGATGGCCTCACGCACCGGCTTGGGGTGCGAGGCCACCAGGAAATTCGAAAAGTGCAGGTAGTCCGGGTCCTGGGTAAACAGTTGGCGAAAGCCTGCCCAAGGGTCGCCAGGTGGTGCCGCATTGCCTGCCAGTGCCTGGGGGATGATGGCAGTGCCCAGCGGCAGGCTCGCGGCGAGAAGCCCGGCCTGCTTGAGAAACGTACGGCGGTCGGTCATGAATTCACTTCATTCATTGAGGGTGGTTCAGCGGTTGGCCAATGGCTTGGCAGCTTTTTGTACCTGGTCCCAGACCCGCAGGAAGTTGCCTCCCCAGAGCTTGGCGATATCGGCTTCGGAGTAGCCGCGCTGGATCAGTTCCGCAGTCACGTTGCGCACTTCGCCGACGTTCTCCCAGCCCTTGAGGCCGCCGCCGTCGTTGAAGTCCGAGGCGATGCCGACGTGGTCGATGCCAACCTTGCGCACGGTGTAATCGATGGCATCGCCCAAGTCCTTGAGGGTGGCCTTGGGTTCTTCTTCGAGGATGGCGTACAGCGCACTGGCGTATTGGCCAAACTTTTGTTCTGGCCAGGCCGAGATGATCGGGTCGCCGGGCATCAGGGCTACGGCCAGGTTGGGCAGTGGCGGCAGGTCGAAGCGCGCGCGCAACGCGTTGAGTTTGTCCTGGGTGGGCTGGCTGAGGGGGCGCAGGTAAGCTGGGAAGCCCACCACCTGAACGACACCGCCGCTGTTCTTGATCAGTTGCAGTTCCTTGTCGCTGAGGTTGCGTGGTATGTCCACCGACGCCCGTGGCGCCGAATGGGAGGCCACCATCGGTGCGCGGCTCAGTTGCGCAACTTGCTCCAGGGCCTTGGTGGACATCTGCGAGACATCAATGATTACCCCCAGGTCGTTGAGGCGATGCACGGCTTGCTTGCCGATATCCGAGAGGCCGTCGAGGGCATCGGGTGAGTCATTGAAAAACGGCAGTGGGCGTGACGAGTCCGACCAGGCGTTGTTGCCGATGTAGCTGAAGCCGAACATGCGCATGCCGCGCGCGGTCCACAGGTTCAACTGATTAAGGTCATCACCCAGCGGGTAGGCGTTGAGCATGCTGATAAAGATCGCAAACTTGCCTTCGCCATGCAGACGCCGGAAATCATCCGGGGTGTAGGCAATGCCCACTTGGTTGGGGAAGTCGCGAACCATGCCGGAGATGATCTTGTAGCGAGTCTCCTGCTGGTGGCGGGCTTCTTCGACAAAACCCGCGGTGGGCTTGTGGGGCGCATTGGGACCGTTCCACATTTCCGGCCAGCCGAAAATCGTCAGGGCTGCACCCGACAGGCGCCCCCGGCTGGCCTTGGCCAGGTCGAACTGGCCGCTGCCGTCCTTGTCGGCTTCGTTGCCGGCGGTACCAAAGTTGAGCGGCACGGTGATGTGACTGTCGAACGACAGCAGGCGGTCCTGCATCTCATTGGCCTGCTTGATTACCGCCAACGGGTACCCGGCATTGCCCCTGAACCAATGGTCCCAAGCCAGGAACCCGGCCCCGGCGCCAATGGCCAGGACCAGCGGCAGGCCGAAGTACAACGCCTTTTTCGAACGTGGTTTTGTCATTGCCATCTCAGTCAGTTGAGGCCTTTGCTATCTGGGATGAACGAGCGATGGGCGGGAAAATTTAAGCCTGGGAGGCGCGGTGCTAAATTTCCCCTGTCAGCGAACGTTCTAGCTTGGATAAAGCCTGCTTGATGGCTGACACAGGTAAAGCAATGACGATTTCTCGACGAGGGTTCATCGCCGGCCTGGCGCTGACTGGCGCTGCAGTGCCTGCGGCCTTTTATGCCCATCGCGAGCTGACGCGTGAAGAGTTTCCGATTACCCCGGGCGAAGCCACGGTGGATCTGGCAGACACCGCCGGCCAGCATTTGGCGGACAGCCTGCGTGGCGTTTGGCATGTGCAGTTGGCAGGCCGCGATGCCGGCCTGAAAGGCCTGCCCCTGGAAGGCCTGGAATTGCTCCTCGACGTTGCCCCGCGTGGGCGTGGCCTGCGGGGCTACCTCGACACTGGCGAACAACTGCGTGCCGACGGCGAGCCGCGCTATCGTGTGTTGGGTGACCTGACTCCCGGCGACGGGGCGCATCTGTACTGGCGCCTGATCGACCGCGATGCCGTGGACGGGGCTCCAGCCTACGAGTTCAAAATGACCCTTGATGAAGTCTGGGCCGAATTCGGTAACGCCGGCAGCGGCACCTTGAGCGGGCAGATCCTCAGCCTGGACCGCCCATTGGCCCTGCTCGAACGGGACAATCATTTTGTCGCCACCAAGCGGCTGTTTCCCGAGGCGCGTGAGCGCATCGGTCTCAACCCGGTTCTATTGGCCTGGTTGATTGCTCCCGAACATCGCCTGTTTCACCAGCTCTGGCACGCTTCCCGTGACCAGTGGCACAAACTCTCCGAAGACAAGCGTAATGCCTTGCGGGGGATCGGCTGGCAGCCTGGTCCGCGTGACCGGGAGCGCGATGCACGGGGGCCGCGCAAGGATCGCAACGGTTCGGGCATCGACTTCTTTTTCATGCATCGGCACATGCTGGGCGCCGCACGTTCGATGCAGGACTTGCCATCGTGGACGTACTTCCCTCAGCCACAGCCGGGGCTGGAGCGTGATCGCCAGGGGTTTGTCCGCTATTTCGACAATCATGACGGTTTCGCGTTGCCGCCTACCTGGATGGCGGCGAATGACAGTGCGTATACCCAGTGGGTCAGCGATATCAAGGCGGCCGAGACTTACCACAGTAACTTTGAGGTCTGGGAGTCGCAGTACCGTGACCCGCGCTACCTGGCGAAACTCACCTTGGGGCAGTTCGGCTCGGAGGTGGAGCTGGGCCTGCACGACTGGCTGCATATGCGCTGGGCCTCGGTGCCGCGGGACCCGTCCAACGGCGCGCCGGTGCCTTTTGCACGGGACCCGGCTGACTTTGCCGCGCGTTGGTACGTGGCAGAGAATGACTTCCTTGGAGATCCGTTTTCTTCTCACGTGAATCCGGTGTTCTGGCGTTTTCATGGTTGGATCGATGACCGCATCGAGGATTGGTTTCGTGCCCACGAGCGTTTTCATCCGGGTGAAGTGAGCCGGCTGGAAGTCAACGGCGTGCCCTGGTTTGCGCCGGGGCGCTGGGTGGAGGTGGATGACCCGTGGCTGGGGCCGGACACCCATGGTTGCAGCACCACGCCGGGGTTGCAGATGGGCAAGTCGATGGAGATGGACCCGGAGACCATGAAGCTGGCGCTGCGGATTACCTTCGGGGCGGATGAGGACAGGCTGGCCGGGCTGTTTCGCAAGGTGCCGAAGCGTCCCTGGTATGCGCGGCATTTGAAGGTCAAGGAGCGGGTGCTCTAAAGCGCGCCGCTCAACGGTGGGGGCCGGGCAAGCCCGGCTTTCATTCAGTTGATCGTGCTTGCTGGCACCTGCCAGCCGCCCCCCAGTGCCTTATACAACGCAATGCTTGCGTTCAGCCGCGATCGGCGTAATTGCACATTCATGTCCTGCGCCGCATATAACGTGCGCTGCGTCTCCAGCACCGTCAGCAAGTCCTCCGCCCCGGCTTCATAGCGACTCTGGGCAATCTCGAAGGCAGTCTGCGCCTCCCTCAGTTCCTCGCTCTGCCACTGACGCTGCGCATCCAGCCCGCGAATGCTGCTCAGGGCTTTTTCCACATCGGCAAAGCCATTGATGATCGCTCCCCGGTAAGTCTGCAGCAGCTCATCCTGGCGCGCCCGGGCCTTGTCCCGCTCGGCGCTCAGGCGGCCATTGTTGAAGATCGGTGCGACCAGGCCGGAAGTGAGGTTGTAGAACGGGCTGCGCACTACGTCGGCGAGCTTGTTGGCACCCGAGCCAAGGTCGGCACTGAGGGTGAGGGTGGGCAGCATGGCCGCCCGGGCCACGGTGACGTCTGCCTGGGCTGCTGCCAGCCGGGCCTCGGCGCTGGCGATGTCGGGCCGGCGGCTGAGCAGTTGGCTGGGAACACCGGCGGCGATGCCCGGCCAGTTCAATTGGGCGAAGGGTTGCGGGGCCAGGTGCAGGTCCTGCACCGGTGTGCCCAGCAGTGCCGCGAGGCTGATCAAGGCCTCGTCGGCCTGTTGCTGTGCCAGCGGCAGTTGGCGTTGTTGTGCGGCCACGAGGCTTTTTTGCTGGGCCAGTTCCAGGGCGGTGGCGGAGCCTGCATCGTGGCGAGTCTGCACCAGCTTCAACACGTTTTGGGCGTTGTCCAGGTTGAGTTGGGCGATGCGCAGTTGCTCACGCAATGACAGCCACTGGGTATAGCTGGTCGCAACACCGCTGAGCAGGGTCAGTTCCACGGTGGCCTGGTCGAATTCGCTGGCGCGCACCTCTTCCACGGCGCTGTCCCGGGCGGCTCGCTTGCCACCCCAGAAATCAATTTCGTAAGTGGCGCTCAGGCGCGCATCGAAGTAATCCACGGCCTTGTTGCTGCTGGTGGCATCCAGCTGGCTGTAGCCCTTGCCCCGCAGCAGCTTCTGGCGGTTTGCATTGAACGCGCCGGTGAGTTCAGGCAGCAACGGTGCGCCAGCTATCACTGCGCTGGCCTGGGCCTGGCGCACCCGGGCCATGGCGCTGGCCAGGTCGTAACTGTCTCTGCGGGCCCGTTCGATCAGTTGGTTGAGCTGGGGGCTGTCGAAGCTTGTCCACCATTGCTGGTTGTCCCGCAGCGCCGTTGCGTCGTTTGCACTGTGCCAGGCGGGCGGTGTTTGCATGCCTGCGCCCGGACGCGGTGCGGGGCTGCTGCAGGCGGCCAGCAGCAGGCTGGCGGCGAGGAGGGTCAGGGACACTTTCATAGGGCGATCATTCACTGGTAAGGGCCTTGACCGGGTCAAGTCGAGCGGCTTTGCGGGCCGGCATGAAACCGAAGATAACGCCGGTGACCAGGGCGCAGAAGAAGGCCCCCACGGCGGCCGGAATCGAGAACGCGACGGCCACGTTGCTGAGGATCAGCACGCCGCCCACCAGCAGGGCGAGGCCGATGCCGGTGACGCCGCCGACCACAGAGAGCATCACCGCTTCAGTGAGGAACTGGCGCAGGATGTCCCGCTGCCGCGCCCCGGTGGCCATGCGAATGCCGATTTCCCGGGTGCGTTCACGTACGGTCATCAGCATGATATTCATCACCCCGATACCTCCCACCAGCAGCGAAATCGCGGCAATCGAGCCGAGCATCAGTGACAAGGTGTTCTGGGTGCGTGCCTCGGCCTGGATCATCGCGGCATTGTTGGTCAGTTCAAAGTCGTGCTTGCCGTTGTGCAGGCGCAGCAACAACTGATTGATAGCCTGTTCGGCGTCGTGCACGTTGCGCGCGTCGGCGGCGGCAATCACTACGTATTCGGGGTTATAGCTGCCGAACAGACGCACGCTGGCGGCAGAGTAGGGGATGGCGATACGGTCGTCGCTGTCTTTGTCGCCGGAGCTGGCGCCTTTTTCGGCGAGCACACCGACCACCTGGAATGGAACGTTTTCGATCAGGATGTATTGCCCGATCGGGTCGGTCACATCCTTGAACAGCTTGTCGCGTACCCGTTTGCCGATCACTGCCACCGTGGCTCCGGCGCGCTCGTCGGCCTCGGTGAAGTAACTCCCCTCGACCACTGGCCAGTTGAAAATGGCCGGGAAATTGGTGTCATTGCCCCCGACATACGCCATATGGTCGACGTTGCCAAAGCGAACGCCGGCCTCTGCGCCGTTCACCGGCATGATGCGCTTGACCTGAGGCAGGGCCGCCAGGGCGGCCACGTCGTTGAGGGTGATCACGCCGGGTGGTGTGCGCGGGTTGGGCGCCGACCCGCTGACGTAGAGGATATTGGAGCCGAAAGCGCCCATCTGCGCCATCACCTGGCGCTTGCTGCCTTCGCCCACCGCCAGCATCACCACCACCGACGCCACGCCGATGATGATCCCCAGCAGCGTCAGCGCCGTGCGAAAACGGTTGATCCACATCACCCGCCACGCGGCTTGCACGGCATCCAGCAGCTCGGCTTTCCAGGCGCCGTTGTGCTCGGCGCCATCGGCCAGGCGCTGGCGCAGGTCCACGGCTTGCAACGCGCCGGAGATGGCCGCGGGGGGCGTCTCGCTGGTCTCGGCAGAGTCGCTGATGATCAGCCCGTCGCGGATCTCGATGATGCGATTGGCCCGCGCCGCGACTTCGCGGTCGTGGGTGATCAGGATGACCACGTGGCCCTGGCTGGCCAGTTCGTCCAGCAGGGTCATGACCTCGGCGCCGCTGTGGCTGTCGAGGGCGCCGGTGGGTTCGTCGGCGAGGATGATATGCCCGCCGTTCATCAACGCCCGGGCAATCGACACCCGCTGTTGCTGGCCGCCGGAAAGCTGGTGCGGGCGGTTGCCGGTGCGCTCGGCCAGGCCCAGGCGCGTGAGCAGGGCCTTGGCGCGGGCATGGCGTTCGGCGGCGCTGATGCCGGCATAGATCGCCGGCATCTCGACGTTTTCCTGGGCCGAGCCGGAAGGGATCAGGTGATAGCCCTGGAACACGAAACCGAAGGCCTCGCGGCGCAGCCAGGCGAGTTCGTCGCTGTCGAGCTGGGCGACGTTCTCTCCGGCGAACAGGTAGTCGCCCTCGGTGGGGCGGTCGAGGCAGCCGAGGATATTCATCAGCGTGGATTTGCCGGAGCCGGAGGCGCCGACAATCGCCACGAATTCCCCGGCATGCATCGCCAGGTCGATGCCGCGCAGCACATCAACCTGCGGCGTGTCGCCGCCGCCGTAGGATTTGCGGATGCCCTTGAGTTCGATCAGTGGGGTCGACATTCAACCTCCGCTGCCATCGGCCGGGCCGATCAGCAGGTGATCGCCTTCGTTCAGGCCTTCCAGCACCTGGACTCGCAGGCGGTCGCTGAGGCCCAGGCGGATTTCGCGTTGCTCGATGCTGCCGTTTTTCGCCACCACGCGGGCGATCTGTTTGTCGCCGCCGAGGCTGCCTTGCAGGGCGGCGACCGGCGCGGTCAGGGTGTCCCTGGCCTGGCCGGCGACGAAGAATACCTGGGTGGTCATTTCCGCCATCAAGGCGTTATCGGTGTTTTCGACGTCCAGCAGCACCGTGTAAAGCACCACTCGCCCGGTGCCGCTTTTGCTGGCGCTGCTCGGGCTGCCACCGCCCTGGCTGGTTTCGTTGAGCGGCTTGGGCGGGATCGGCAAAATCTGCCGTACGGTGCTGCTCCAGCGCCGGCTGCCGCCGCTCAGGGTGGTGAAGTAGGCCGTCATGCCGGGTTTGACATGGCCGATGTCGGCTTCCGAGACTTCGGCCCATACGGTCATCGGCGAAAGCTTGGCGATCCGCAGGATCAGCGGGGTTTGCTGCTGGGCGTTGAGTGTCTGGCCTTCCCGGGCGTCCACCGCGACCACGGTGCCGCTCATTGGCGCATAAATGCGCGTGTAGCCCAACTCTGCCTCGTCACTGCGCAGGCTGGCCCTGGCCTGGCGAATCTGCGCCAGGAACATCTCGACCCGCGCCTGGGTGGCGCTCAGTTCGGCCCTGGCAGTTTGCACGTCTTCCTCGCGGGTGGCGTTGCCGGCGACCAGGCGTTGCTGGCGCTGGTACTTCTGGCGGGCCAGTTCGTGCTGGGCCCGTTGCTCCTGCAACTGGGCCTGCAGGTTCTCGATGGCGTAGCGGCTGGCATCGAGCTTGGCTTTTTGCGTGGAGGGGTCGATCTCTACCAGCAATTGGCCTTCCTTGACCTGGGCACCGGCCTCGACGTGAATCTTCTGGATCTGTCCGGACGCCTGGGCGCCCACGTCGACGTAGCGCCGGGGTTGCAGGGTGCCCAGGGCCGTGACGCTGCTTTCGATATCGCCCCGGGTCACGGTGACGGTCGCCAGCTTGTCCCGGCCCGGCGGCAGGACCTGCCAGGCAGCTAAAGCGATGACGGGGATCAGGCACGCGACCACAAGCAGGGCGCGTCGGGCAGGTCGAGGACGTTTCATGCAGAGTTCCAGCCAGGAAAGATCGGCCCGCAGGAGCGGGAAGCTGACAGGTAGACGAGGAAATTGCCCGGGGATTTAGGCCGTTACATATGCCGTTACAGGTGTGTCAGGCAAAATAATTGGCCGGTGTTGCAAGTCTTGTTTAAAACTAGATGAGAATTACTATAAATTACACGCACCTCAAACTGCCATCATCGAATCGGCCGTTATCTTCGTACTCAAAGGACCTAATGCCGCCTACAGGCGGTCGGGAGTCATGTTGGAAAACTACTATCGCGAGCTGGTGTGTTTCCTCAACGCCAAGCTGGGCAACCGTCAGGTGGCCGAAGATATGGTGCATGACGCTTATGTGCGGGTGCTGGGGCGTGCCAGCGAGGTCCCGATCGAGCAGCCCCGGGCGTTTCTCTATCGCACGGCGCTGAACCTGGTGATCGACGGTCATCGGCGCAACGCCCTGCGCCAGGATGAACCCCTGGAAGTACTCGACAGCGAGGAGCGTTTTTCGCTGTCTTCGCCCCATCACTGCCTGGACCACGGCCAGCGCCTGGAAATGCTTGAGCGCGCGCTGGCCGAGCTGCCGGCGCTCTGCCGTGACAGTTTCCTGTTGCGCAAGCTCGACGGCCTGTCCCACCTGCAAATCGCCGAGCGCCTGGGTATTTCCCGCGCGCTGGTGGAAAAACACATCGTCAATGCCATGAAGCATTGCCGGGCGCGCATGCGTGAGTGGGATGCGCACTGATTCCAGCGTTAGCTAAATTTTATTTCATTGTCCTCGTCTCCTATCAACACACGACCTGTTGCTGTGCCTTCAGGTCTCTGAGGCTCTCCCGCCCCACTGCCACGGGGCTTATCCAGAGGACACTGGAATGACACAGGCAATTGCATCGCCCGCCGTTCACGACCTGATCGGTATCGGGTTCGGCCCTTCGAACCTGGCGCTGGCCATCGCCCTGCAGGAACGCGAGAAAGCCCAGGGCAAACTGGACGTGCTGTTCCTCGACAAACAGGCCGACTACCGCTGGCACGGCAACACCCTGGTCACCCAGAGTGAATTGCAGATTTCCTTCCTCAAGGACCTGGTGACCCTGCGCAATCCCACCAGCCCTTATTCCTTCGTCAATTACCTGAAGGCCCACGGGCGCCTGGTGGATTTCATCAACCTGGGTACCTTCTATCCGTGCCGCATGGAGTACAACGACTACCTGCGCTGGGTCTCCGGGCAGTTCCAGGCGCAAAGCCGCTACGGCGAGGAAGTGCTGGCCATCGAGCCGATCCTGCATCAGCAGCAGGTAGAGGCGCTGCGGGTGATTTCCCGGGACGCCCAGGGTGAACAGCACGTGCGCACCACCCGCTCGGTGGTGGTCAGCGCCGGTGGTACGCCGCGTATTCCGGCGTCGTTCAAGGCGCTCAAGGATGACGGTCGGGTGTTCCATCACTCCCAGTACCTGGAACGCATGGCTCAGCAACCGTGTGTCGACGGCAAGCCGATGCGCATCGCGATCATCGGTGGTGGCCAGAGCGCAGCCGAGGCGTTTATCGACCTCAACGACAGCTTCCCGTCGGTGCAGGTCGACATGATCCTGCGCGGCTCGGCCCTCAAGCCTGCGGATGACAGCCCGTTCGTCAACGAAGTGTTCTCGCCGGAGTTCACCGACCTGGTGTTCCAGCAGAACGGCAGCGAACGCGAGCGCCTGGTCAACGAGTACCACAACACCAACTATTCGGTGGTGGACCTGGACCTGATCGAGCGCATCTACGGGATCTTCTACCGCCAGAAAGTTTCCGGCATTGCCCGTCACGCGTTCCGTACCCTGACCACCGTGGAAAAAGCCACGGCCGGGCCGCTGGGTGTGGAGTTGGCGCTGCGCAACAACGCCACCGGCGAAACCAGCCTCAACCATTACGATGCCGTCGTACTGGCCACCGGTTACGAGCGCCAGATGCATCGTCAGTTGCTCGCACCGTTGGCCGACTATATGGGCGACTTTGAAGTCAGCCGCGACTACCGCATCGTCACCGACGAGCGCTGCAAGGCCGGCATCTACATGCAGGGCTTCAGCCAGGCCAGCCATGGCCTGAGCGATACCTTGCTGTCGATCCTGCCGATCCGTGCCGACGAGATTGCCGCGTCGCTGTACGAGTACGACCGCAGCCGCGGCAAGAGCCGTTCGGTGCAGGACGTGTTGCTGGCCACCGCCAGCTGACAGGCTGCACTTGAACCGCGGGGGCGGCTGCTGATACTGTACAAAAAACCAGTATCGGTAGAAGCCCCATGCAGTTGATCGAAAAACTCAGCATCCTCGCCGACGCTGCCAAGTACGACGCGTCCTGCGCCAGCAGCGGTGCGCCCAAGCGCAGCTCGGAAGGCAAGGCGGGGCTGGGTTCCACCGATGGCATGGGCATCTGCCACAGCTACACGCCCGACGGTCGCTGCGTGTCGTTGCTCAAGGTGCTGCTGACCAACTTCTGCCTCTACGACTGCCAATACTGCGTCAACCGCCGCTCCAGCGACGTGCCCCGTGCACGCTTCAGCCCGGAGGAGGTGGTGACCCTGACCCTCGACTTTTACCGGCGCAACTGCGTCAGCGGGCTGTTTCTCAGCTCCGGCATCATCCGTTCGGCCGACTACACCATGGAGCAGCTGGTGCGGGTCGCCAAACTCCTGCGCGAAGAGCATGACTTTCGCGGCTACATCCACCTCAAGACCATTCCCGAAGCCGACCCGGCACTGATTGCCGAGGCGGGGCGGTATGCCGATCGCCTCAGCGTGAATATCGAGTTGCCAACGGACAAGAGCCTGCAAACCCTGGCGCCCGAGAAGCAGATCGTCTCGATCAAGCAGGCCATGCAAACCATCTATACCGGTGAGCAGACGGTGTTCAACGAACCCCGCGCGCCGCGTTTCGCGCCGGCCGGGCAGAGCACGCAGATGATCGTCGGCGCCGATGACACCGACGACAGCACCATCCTCCACAGCGCCGAGGCGTTGTACGGCAATTTCAAACTGCGCCGGGTGTATTACTCGGCGTTCAGCCCGATCCCCAACAGCCCGAAAAGCGTGCCCCTGGCCGCGCCGCCGCTGATGCGCGAGCACCGCTTGTACCAGGCGGATTTCCTGTTGCGCAGATACGGGTTCAGCGCCAATGAACTGTTTGAAGGGCCGGGCGACCTGGCCCTGGATATCGACCCCAAGCTGGCCTGGGCGCTGGAGCACCGCGAGGTGTTCCCGCTGGACTTGAACCGGGCCGAGCCGACGCTTATTGCGCGCATTCCCGGAATTGGCCTGCGCACCACCCAGCGGCTGGTGGACCTGCGTCGCCAGCGCAAGATCCGCTTCGAAGACCTGGCGCGCATGCGGTGTGTGCTGACCAAGGCCAAGCCGTTTTTCATCACCAGCGACTACCACCCGCAGCAAGCGGAAAGCACCAGCGTGCTGCTGCGCGAACAACTGCGCGACCGCCCGCAGCCGCAGCAAATGGGGCTGTGGGGATGATCAGCCTGGAATGCGACAACCTGTTCAGCACCTGGCGCGAGCAGGCGCGCTGGTTGCTCAGCCATCAGATCGACCCCAGCCACGTGAGTTGGGGCGTGGCCGAGGTGGCGGACCTGTTTGCCACCGACGAGCAGTACCCGGCCGAGTGCGGGCCGTTCCAGGCGCGGATTCCCAAGGCGCTGCTGGAGCTGCTGGAGTCTGCCGCGTGTTATCACGGTGAACAGCGCTGGAGCCTGTTGTATGAGGTGCTGTGGCGCGTCAGCCATGGGGACCGCACGGCGATGATGTCGGGGGACAAGCTGGGCAGCGAATTGCAGCGGCGGATCAAGCAGGTGCAGCGCGAGGCCCATCACCTGCATGCGTTTGTGCGGTTTATCGCATTGCCGGCAGAGGCGGGGCCGCAGTTGCCGGAGTACGTGG
Organism: Pseudomonas sp. D4002; assembly: GCF_013385665.1. Classification (NCBI taxonomy): domain Bacteria; kingdom Pseudomonadati; phylum Pseudomonadota; class Gammaproteobacteria; order Pseudomonadales; family Pseudomonadaceae; genus Pseudomonas; species Pseudomonas sp. D4002. The sequence continues at coordinate 80,170 of NZ_JACAPN010000011.1, read as the reverse complement.
CGTGGCATGAGCCGGCCCACGATATCTTGAAGGTGGCCAGCCAGCATTTTGTCGGGCGCATGGGGCGTCATCGCTGGATGATCGCCACGCCTCTGGATGGGGTTTATTACGACGGGGAGCAGTTGATTCACCAGCGGCAATGCCCGGTGGAATGGCAGGCGTTGGCGCAGAATGTCGAGGATCCCCACAGTGCGATGTGGTTGACCTACTACAGCCATATCTTTAACCCGGCGCGGTTGAATCCGAAGGTGATGGAAGGGCATTTGCCGAGCCGGTTCTGGAAGAATCTGCCGGAGGGCAAGTTGATTCCGGGACTGATCAGCGAGGCGCGTACGGGCAAGCAGCGGGATGGGCAGGCGAAGATGATTGGGGCGCGTCCAGGCAAGCGAATTTCAAGCGGGCACGGTTAAATGTGGGAGCGGGCTTGCTCGCGAATGCGGTGTGTCAGCAGCACATCCAGCGACTGATACACCGCATTCGCGAGCAAGCCCGCTCCCACATTTGATCTCTATTGCCTGTAGGGGCGGATTCAGGCCAGTTCGGTGGCGGTGTTTTTTACGACCGCCAGCTCGGGATGCGCCACCAATTTATCGATGTGCAATTCATCATTGTTCAGCCAGGTTTCCGTCAGCACGCGGTAGTGCTCCATGTCCCGGCAGCGCATGCGCAGGCTGTAGTCGAACGGCCCGCTGATCAACTGGCACTCGAACACTTGCGGGCAGGCTTTGACACATGCCTCGAACGCCTTCTGCGCCGAGCGCCCGCTCTGGTTGGAGAGGGCCACCAGCACCAGCAGTGACAGCCCCGGCGAGACCATCTGCACGTCGATGATCGCCCCATAACCCCGGATGACCCCGCGTCGTTCCAGCTTGCGTACCCGTTCCAGGCACGGCCTGGGCGTCAGGTGCACCAGCGACGAGAGTTTTTCGTAGGTGATGCGTCCCTGGTGCCGTAACACGTCGATGATGGCTTCATCGATGCGGTCCAGCACAGGTGAGGCGTTCGGTCCGGTGGCCTTGGTATCCATGGTGTGTGGTGTTCACTTCAATCGGTTGGAAAGAAATTGCTGCAAGCGTTCGCTGTTCGGCTGGTCGAGGATATCCGCTGCGCCTTGCTCCTCGACACGGCCCTGATGCAGGAACAGCACTTGGCTGGACACCTGGCGGGCAAAGCCCATTTCGTGGGTGACCATGAGCATGGTACGACCTTCCTCCGCCAACGTCTGTATGACTTTGAGCACTTCTCCTACAAGTTCAGGGTCGAGGGCCGAAGTGGGTTCGTCGAACAGAATGATCTCCGGTTCCATCGCCAGGGCCCGGGCGATGGCCACGCGCTGTTGCTGGCCGCCGGAGAGGAATGCCGGGTATTGGTCCGCCACCCGGCCCGGCAGGCCGACCTTGTCGAGGTACAGGCGTGCGCGTTTTTCCGCCTCGGCGGCGCTCACCCCCAGCACCCGGCGCGGCGCCATGGTGATGTTTTCCAGCACGGTCATGTGGCTCCACAGGTTGAAGTGCTGGAACACCATGGCCAGGCGGGTGCGCAGGTTCTGCAATTGCGCCTGGTGCGGCGCGCGCGTGCCGGCGCGGCCTTGTTGCATTTCGATGCTGATGCCATCGAGGGTGATAACCCCGGCGTCCGGCTGTTCGAGGAAGTTGATGCATCGCAGCATCGTGCTCTTGCCGGAGCCGCTGGCGCCGATCAGGCTGATCACGTCGCCGTTGCGCGCGTTCAGTGAAACGCCCTTGAGCACCTCATGCTCGCCATAGCGTTTGTGCAGGCCTTCGACCTGGAGTTTGACGTTGGCGTTTTCGGCCACGGCGACCGGCTGGGTAGCGGGGCGTACATCGGTGGGATAAGCGGCCAGGGCCTGCGCGGACTGATTCATGGGTTAGCCTCGGGTAGGAACAAGAAAACGCATCCAGCGACGTTCGGCCAGTCGAAACAGGCCCACCAGTGCAAAGGACAGCAGCATGTACAACAGGGCAGCGATGCCGAAGGCCTGGAACGTCAGGAACGTCTCGGCGTTGGCGTCGCGGGCCACCTTGAGGATGTCGGCAATGGTGGCGGTGAACGCCAGGGACGTGGCGTGCAGCATCAGGATCATTTCATTGCTGTAGGCCGGCAGTGCGCGACGCAGTGCGGCGGGCACTACCACAAACAGGTTCAGGCGCCAGCCATGCAGGCCGTAGGCCTTGGCAGCTTCGATCTCGCCGTGGGGGATGTTGCGAATCGCCCCGGCAAAGATTTCCACGGTGTAGGCGCACGTGTTCAGTACAAACGCCAGCAGCGTGCAGTTCAGTGCATTGCGAAAAAACTGGTTGAGCAGGGCGTTGTCCTGCACCACGTCCAGGCCATAGAGGCCGGTGTAGCAAATCAGCAACTGGATATACAGCGGTGTGCCGCGAAACAGGTAGGTGTAGACCTCCACTGGCCAGCGAATCCAGAAGTGTTCCGACACCCGCGCGATCGCCAGCGGGATCGACAGGATGAAGCCCAGCACCACCGAGATAATGAACAGCCACAGGGTCATCGCCACCCCGGAAAAGCCGTTACCGTCGGTGAACAGGTAGGCCAGGCCGTATTGCTGGATCAGTTCGATCATCGCACCATCCCCTTGATGCCCACGTTGTAGCGCCGTTCCAGGCGTTTGAAGATGCGGTTGGAGAGGGTGGTGATCACCAGGTACACCAGGCCCGCGAGGATCAGGAAATACAGCGGGTCATTGGTGGTCTTGCCGGCGTTTTGTGCGGCCTTGACCAGGTCTGACAGGCCGATGATCGACACCAGCGCGGTGGACTTGAGCAGCACCAGCCAGTTGTTGCCCAGGCCCGGCAGGGCAAAGCGCATCAGTTGCGGGAACAGCACCAGGCGAAAGCGCTGCCAGCGGCTCAGGCCGTAGGCGGTGGCGGCTTCGAGTTGGCCGGCGGGCACGCTGAGAATCGCCCCGCGAAAGTTTTCGGTGAAATACGCACCGTAGATAAAACCGAGGGTGATGACACCGGCGGTGAACGGGTCGATTTCGAAGTAGGCCCAGCCGAGCATTTCACTCAGGTCGTTCAGCCACAGTTGCAGGCTGTAGAAAATCAGCAGGATCAGCACCAGGTCCGGCACGCTGCGAATCAGCGTGGTGTAGAGCGTTGCCGGAACCCGCAGCAGCTTGACGCTGGAGAGCTTGGCGGCGGCGGCGAGCAGTCCCAGGGACAGGCTCAGCAGCAGCGCCAGGAACGCCAGCTTGACCGTCATCCAGGCACCCTGGGCCAGCAGCGGGCCGAAGCCTTGCAAGTTGAGGAGTTCATTCATGGGAAGTATCTCGATGGGGCGCAGAGTTTTACTGTGGGAGCGAGCTTGTGTGGGAGCGGGCTTGCTCGCGAAGACAGAGTTTCAGTCAATACATGTGTGACTGACCCACCGCTTTCGCGAGCAAGCCCGCTCCCACACAAGCTCGCTCCCACATGAGGCGTCACTCGTTGTAGATATCCTGATCGCCGAAGTATTTCTTCTGGATCTGTGTGTAGGTGCCATCGGCCTGGACGGCGGCGATGCCTTTGTTGATCAGCTCCACCAGGTCCTTGTCGTTCTTGCGCAGGCCCATGGCGATGTCGAGCGGCAGGGTCGGGTCCTTGAAGGCCGGGCCGGTCTTGAAGTCGGCACCTTCAGGCTTGGACAGGAAGTTGAGCTGGGCTTCGAGCTTGTCGGTGAGGGTGGCGTCGAGGCGACCGTTTTGCAGGTCGGCGTAGTTCTGTTCCTGGGACTGGTACGCCTTGATCTGCGCGCCGAGCTTGGCCAGGTGCGCACGGGCGTAGGCTTCCTGCAGCGAGCCTTGCAGCACGCCGACCTGTTTGCCTTTCAGGGATTCGGGGGTGTCGCCGAAGTCGGCGCTTTTGCGGGTGATCACCGAGGTCGGGCTGAGGAACAGCCGGTCGCTGAAGTCGATGACTTTCTGGCGGGCCGGGGTCACGGCCATGGAGGACATGATGGCGTCGAACTTGCGGGCGCGCAGGGCCGGGATCATGCCGTCGAATTCGTTGTGGACCCACACGCATTTGACTTCCAGCTTGGCGCAGATGGCGTTGCCCAGGTCGATGTCGAAACCTTGCAGGCTGCCGTCGGCGGCGACGGATTCAAACGGTGGGTATTCGGGGAAAACCCCAAAGCGGATTTCTTTCCATTCCTGAGCCTGGGCAGCGGTTGCGGCCAATGGCAGGAGCAGCGCAGCGAAAAGTGATCGGAGCGGAGTCATGTGTATTCCCTATATTTTGTAATTGATGTCAGGGCAGTAGAAAACGGGACGCTAAGGTGAAGAGGCTTTTTGTGGCGAGGGAGCTTGCTCCCGCTGGGCTGCGCAGCGGCCCCAAAATCCCGGGAGCGCTACGCACTCCAGCGGGAGCAAGCTCCCTCGCCACATTGGGCTGTTTGTTGTCAGAGAGAATGCTTCAAGATGGTGCGTTTTTTGTGTCGTTTACCCCTGCCGCGGCGGGCGGAATGTGCTGTTAAAACGCGGGTCACAGCGGAAACGGCTGCGGCACCCGCTGAATCGGCTTGTTGACCGGGTTTTTCCGGCCTGCCTTTCACGCAAAGCGGCAGGCCAGAGCGGTCTCAGGCGCGCTTTTTCTGCTGTGCCACCGGTGCTTGGGCCAGGCGGGCAAACAGGTCCTTGGGGTCGGCAAGGTCCGGCACCAGTTCCAGTTCGCTGCCCACGTCCAGCGCCTTGGCCACGTCCAGTACGTAACGCAGGGCGGAGTAGTCTTCGATGGCAAAACCTACCGAGTCGAACAGGGTGACCTGGCGCGCGTTTTCGCGGCCTGGCGCCTGGCCGTTGATCACTTGCCACAGCTCGGTGACCGGCGAATCTTCCGGCATGTGCTGGATTTCGCCTTCGATGCGGCTTTGTGGCTCGTACTCGACAATCACGCGGGCCCGTTCGACGATTCGTCGGTCCAGTTCGGTCTTGCCGGGGCAGTCGCCACCGACGGCATTCAGGTGCATGCCCGGTTCGATCATCTCGTCCGTGAGGATGGTGGCGTAGGCCTTGTCGGCGGTGACGGTGGTGACGATGTCGGCGCCTTTCACGGCTTCGGCAACGCTGCCTGCCAGGATCACCTTGATCGCCGGGAAGGCTTTGAGGTTGGCGGCCAGTTTGGCGGTGGCCTTGGCGTCGATGTCGAACAGGCGGATTTCAGTGATGCCCAGCATCGCGTGGAAGGCCAGGGCCTGGAACTCACTCTGGGAGCCGTTGCCGATCAGCGCCATGCTGCGGCTGTTGTCCCGGGCCAGGTAGCGCGCCACCAGGGCCGAGGTGGCGGCCGTGCGGATCGCGGTGGTCAGGGTCATTTCCGCCAGCAGCACCGGTTTGCCGGTGTCCACATCACCCAGGGCGCCGAAGGCCATGACGGTGAGCATGCCGCTCTGGGTGTTTTTCGGGTGGCCGTTCACGTATTTGAAGGCGTACAGCGACGCGTCGGACACCGGCATCAGCTCGATCACGCCCTCGGGCGAGTGGTTGGCCAGGCGCGCGCATTTTTCAAAGTCCTGCCAGCGCAGGTAGTCGGCGCGGATGTACTCGGCCATCTCGGTAATGCAGGTTTGCAGGCCTTTTTGCGAAACCAGGTAGCTCAAGTCGTTGACGTCGATATAGCGGGTCATGGGAAGACTCCTTATTGAAATGAGGGGCGGGTGGGCAGATGTACTTCCGCCAACATGCAGCGGGCACTGCCGCCGCCGATGCGTTCGATGTTGTCGATGTTCACCACCACCGGCCGGGTGTGGCGCTCCACGTGCTGGCGCTGGGCGGGCTTGAGGGAGCCCCAGGCGCTGGCCGACATCACCAGCAGCGGCTGGCCGTCGCGGTCATGGACTTCGAGCATGTTGCCGGCGAAGGCTTCCAACTGGTCGAAGTCCAGGGCGACGATGTCTTTGCCGGTGTCGCGCAGGGAGCGTTCAAGGGCCTGGCGCTCGCGGTCATCGGGCAAGGCTTGCAGGCACACCACAGAGAGGTCGCGGCCGACACTCATCATTACGTTGCTGTGGTAGATCGGCGCGTGGTGACGGTCGACGGCGTGGAATACGCAGACCTGGTAGTCCAGGCGTTCGGCGAACTGGCGCAGGGCATCCTGATGGGTCCGTCCGGAATGGCAGGCGTAGCTGATGCGGTGCTGGCGGTCGAGGACCATGCTGCCGGTGCCTTCGAGGAACATGTTCTGTTGTTCGAGGTGGCTGAAGTCGATGGTGTTGTGGATCGCGAAGCGTTGCTCCAGCACTTGCAGTACGCCTTTGTCGCGTTCCAGTCGTCGGTTCCGGCCTTCCATCGGGTACAGCACCAGGCTGCCGTCGGCGTGGCTGCTCCACCAGTTGTTGGGGAAGATCGAATCCGGGGTATGGGGAGCGGGGGTGTCTTGTACCACCAGCACTTCCACGCCGTGATGGCGCAGGGTGTCGACGTAGCCGTCGAACTCTTCCAGCGCTTTCTGCTGTGCCGCCAACGGGTCGAGGGGCGCACGCTGGAAGCGGTTGTTGATCGCGGTGTCCGGGTTGAAGGCGAAGTGCGCCGGGCGGATCATCAGGACAGTGTTGGTGGTTTGCATGGGGGCACGGGTCCATGGGTTGGGCAGTGAGGCTATTTTGTGCGGTGTGAAGGAAGAATCCCGGCTGAAGTGAGGGGGTGGCTCAGCCGGGAAAGCTGAAAAGTGGGGTGGGGCAGCCGAATCGGCTGTGGAGGTGAGTGGAGATCAAAATGTGGGAGCGGGCTTGCTCGCGAAAGCGGTGGGTCAGTTAATAAATTCGGTGGCTGATACACCGCCTTCGCGAGCAAGCCCGCTCCCACATTGGTATTGTGTTGCCTGAGGTTTTTTGTCTGGATGGAGAAACCATGCCCACTGAAGTTCGTCTCGCCCAAACCACCGATGCCGAGGGCATCAGCCAGGTCATCCTGGCGGCCCTGCATGACAGCAACGCCCGGGATTATCCGGCGGATGTGATTGCGCGGGTGGCGAGCAACTTTACTCCCGAGGCTGTCGTGGCGTTGCTCGCGCGTCGAACGGTGCTGGTGGCCATTCAGGATGAGGTGATCGTTGCCACGGCGGCACTTGACGCCAATGTGGTGCGCTCGGTCTTCGTCAATCCGGCGCTGCAAGGGCAGGGCATCGGGCGCTTGCTGATGATTGAAATCGAGCTGCGTGCCCGGGAAGCCGGGGTGACCTTGTTGCATGTGCCGTCTTCGCTGACGGCAGAGCCGTTCTACACCAAGCTCGGTTTCCACACGGTGCGCGATGTCTACCATGGCAATGAGCGCACGCTGGTGATGGAGAAGGCGTTGTCATCCCGCCATCCCATCGGTGTCTATCGCGATCGGGCCCATCGGGCGCAGGTAGTGGCGTTGTGGCAGGCGGCGTTTGGTTATGACGCGGCGCATAACCTGCCGAGCCTGGCGATCGACAAGAAGCTGGCGGTCAACGATGGGTTGTTCTTCGTGGCCACCGACAAGAAGGCGGTGATCGGTACCATCCTCGCCGGCTACGACGGGCATCGTGGCTGGTTGTATTCAGTGGCGGTGCACAACGACTATCGCCGCCAGGGCCTGGGCGCCTCGTTGGTGCGGCATGCGGAGCAGGCGTTGACGGCGCTGGGTTGCATGAAGATCAACCTGCAGATCACCAGTGGCAATGACGCGGTGATGGGGTTTTATGAGGCGCTGGGTTATGGCGCGGAGCCGCGGATCAGCATGGGCAAGAAGATCCTGGAAAACATCCCGATGGATAAGGCCTGAAGCCCGGTTTTCCAAGCACTGAAAGCAAATGTGGGAGCGGGCTTGCTCGCGAATGCGGTGGATCAGCCAATAAATCTGTCGACTGACACTCCGCTTTCGCGAGCAAGCCCGCTCCCACAGTTTGGTTTTGCAGTGTTGCTTAGACCTTGACGATCCAGCCCTCAGGCGCTTCGACGTCGCCGGACTGTACGCCAGTCAGCTCTTTGTAGAGCTTCTGGGTGACCGGGCCGACTTCTTTTTCGCTGTAGAACACGTGCAGCTTGTCTTTGTACTCGATGCCGCCGATCGGGGTGATCACGGCGGCGGTGCCGCAGGCGCCGGCTTCCTTGAAGTCCGACAGCTTGTCGATCAGCACGTCGCCTTCAACCACTTCCAGGCCCAGGCGCGATTTTGCCAGCTCGATCAGCGACAGGCGGGTGATGCCTGGCAACACCGACGGCGAGTTCGGGGTGACGAACTTGTTGTCGTGGGTGATCCCGAAGAAGTTGGCCGAGCCGACTTCTTCGATCTTCGAGTGGGTGGCCGGGTCGAGGTAGATGCAGTCGGCGAAGTTGGCTTTTTTCGCCAGGGAACCGGGCATCAGGCTGGCGGCGTAGTTGCCACCGACCTTGGCTGCGCCGGTGCCGTTGGGAGCCGCACGGTCGTAGCCGGAGATCAGGAAGTTGTGCGGGGTCAGGCCGCCCTTGAAGTAGGCGCCGACCGGGATGCAGAAGATCGAGAAGATGAATTCCGGCGCGGTGCGCACGCCGATGTTGTCACCGGTGCCGATCACGAACGGGCGCAGGTACAGCGCGCCGCCGGTGCCGTACGGCGGGATGAACCGCTCGTTGGCGCGGACCACTTCCTTGCAGGCTTCGATGAAGGCGTCGGTCGGCACTTGTGGCATCAGCAGGCGGCCACAGCTGCGCTGCATGCGCGCGGCATTCTGGTCGGGGCGGAACAGGTTGATCGAACCGTCCTTGCAGCGGTAGGCCTTGAGGCCTTCAAAGCATTGCTGGCCGTAGTGCAGGGCGGTGGAGCCCTCGCTGATGTGCAGCACGTTGTCGTCGGTCAGGGTGCCTTTTTGCCACTCGCCGTCTTTCCAGGTCTGGAGGAAACGCTTGTCGGTCTTGATGTAGTCAAAACCCAGCTTGTCCCAATTGATGCTTTCGTTACCCATGACACCCTCTATCTTTTGTCAACCGCCTGGTCGAAGGCAGGCTTATGGTTTATTTCTGGATGGGCGCAACAATACTTCATTCTTGGCTTGTGTGGGAGCGGGCTTGCTCGCGAATGCGGCGTGTCATTCGATGCATTCGGTGCTGATCCACCGCTTTCGCGAGCAAGCCCGCTCCCACATTTGAACTTCGCCATTTTATAGATGCAATGCATGCCCCAGGGCCCGCAGGGCTGCTTCCTGTACCGCTTCGCCGAGGGTCGGGTGGGCGTGGATGGTGCCCGCCACGTCTTCCAGGCGTGAACCCATTTCCAGGCTCAGGCCGAAGGCCGTGGACAGTTCCGAGACGCCAACGCCTACCGCCTGCCAGCCGACGATCAGGTGATTGTCGCGGCGCGCCACTACCCGCACGAAGCCGGTTTTCGACTCCAGGGTCATGGCCCGGCCATTGGCGGCGAACGGGAAGCTCGACACGATGCAGTCCAGCCCGGCCGCCCTGGCTTCGTCCGGGGTCTTGCCGACCACTACCAGTTCCGGGTCGGTGAAGCACACCGCCGGGATCGCGGCCGGGTTGAATTCGCGGGATTTACCGCTGATCAGTTCGGCGACCATTTCGCCCTGGGCCATGGCCCGGTGGGCGAGCATCGGTTCACCGCTGAGGTCACCGATGGCCCACACATTGCGCATGCTGGTCTGGCAGCGGCTGTCGATCTTGATCGCCGAACCGTTCATGTCCAGGTTCAAGGCTTCGAGGTTCCAGCCCTGGGTGTTGGGTTTGCGACCAACGGCAACCAACACCTGGTCGGTTTCCAGCGACAGCGTCTCGCCGCTGGGGTCGCGCACTTGCAGGGTGTTGTGCTCAAAACCGGTGACGCTGTGTTTGAGGAACACCTTCACCCCCAGTTGCTTCAGGGATTCGGCCACCGGTTGGGTCAGTTCGGCGTCGTAGGCCGGCAAAATCCGGTCCTGGGCCTCAACCACGCTGACCTCGGCACCGAGCTTGCGATAGGCAGTCCCCAATTCCAGGCCAATGTAGCCGCCGCCCACCACGATCAAGCGTTTCGGGATGCGTTTCGGCGCCAGGGCTTCGGTGGAGGAGATGATCGGCCCGCCAATCGGCAGCATCGGCAGGTTGACACTTTTCGAGCCGGTGGCCAGCAACAGGTGTTCACACTGGATGCGCTGGTCGCCGACATCGACGGTCTTGCCGTCCACGACCTTGGCCCAGCCCTGAATGACCTGGACCTTGTGTTTTTTCAGCAGCGCGGCTACGCCGGTGGTCAGGCGGTCGACGATGCCGTCTTTCCATTCAACGCTTTTGCCGATGTCCAGGGTCGGCACATCGACTTCGATACCCAACGGCGAACCCTGGCTGTGGTGCACGGTTTGCTGGAACTGTTCGGCGACATGGATCAGCGCCTTGGACGGAATGCAGCCGATGTTCAGGCAGGTGCCGCCCAGCGATTGGCCTTCCACCAGGATGGTCGGGATGCCCAGCTGGCCGGCGCGAATCGCTGCCACGTAACCGCCAGGCCCGCCGCCGATGATCAGCAGCGTGGTGTGCAATGTTTGAGACATGGGTTACTCCAGGAACAGGCTGGCGGGTTGTTCGAGCAGGCCACGGATGGCCTGGATGAATTGCGCCGCGTCCATGCCATCGACCACCCGGTGATCGAAGGAGCTGGAGAGGTTCATCATCTTGCGGATCACAATCTGGCCCTTGATCACCATCGGCCGCTCGACAATGCGGTTGACCCCGACGATGGCCACTTCCGGCAGGTTCAGCACCGGGGTGCTGACAATCCCGCCCAACGCACCGAGGCTGGTCAGGGTGATGCTCGAGCCCGACAGCTCATCGCGACTGGCCTTGCCATTGCGCGCCGCATTCGCCAAGCGATTGATTTCTTGCGCCGTGCCCCACAGGTCGCGGGCTTCGGCGTGACGCACCACCGGCACCATCAGGCCGACATCGCTCTGGGTGGCGACACCCACATGCACCGCGCCGAGGCGGGTGATGACCTGGGCTTCATCGTCATAACGCGCGTTGATCTGCGGATAGTCGCGCAATGCGACGACCATGGCCCGCACCAGGAACGGCAGCAGGGTCAGCTTGCCGCGGGTAGCGCCGTGTTTCTCGTTGAGGTGCACGCGCAACTCATCGAGGGCCGTGACGTCGATCTCTTCCACATAGCTGAAATGCGCGGCGCGCCGGGTGGCGTCCTGCATGCGCTGGGCGATCTTGCGGCGCATGCCGATCACCGGGATTTGCTGCTCGTCGTTGCGTTCGGCGTACGGGTTGGAGGCCCCGGAATTTTTCGCCGGACCCTGGAGCAAGTAAGCGTCCAGATCTTCATGCAGAATCCGGCCGGCCGGGCCGGAGCCCTGGACCAGTCGTAGCTGGATGCCAGCATCCAGCGCATGTTTGCGCACGGCCGGGGAGGCCAGCGGGCGGTCATCGGCCTCGCGGGCCACGGGCGCTTGCGCAGCCGCCACCGCAGGTTTGGCTGCCGGCTTGGGTTCAACCACCGGCGCGGCCCTGGCTTCGACTTTCGGTGCAGGAGCCGGTGCCGGCGCGACCTCTTCAACCACCGCCGACAACGCCGACTCCCTGGTATTGCCTGCGCCTTCCACTTCGATACTGATCAAAACACTGCCCACCGCCATGACTTCCCCCGGCTCGCCGCCGAGGGAAATCACCTTGCCGTGCACCGGCGACGGAATGTCCACCATGGCCTTGTCGGTCATCACGTCCGCCAGCACCTGGTCTTCTACCACCAGGTCGCCGACCTTGACGTGCCATACCGACAATTCAACTTCTGCGATGCCTTCGCCAATGTCCGGCATCTTGATAACGTGCGTGCCCATTCAGACCTCCATAACCCGATGCAAAGCCGCGCCCACACGGGTCGGGCCAGGGAAATACGCCCACTCTTGCGCGTGGGGATACGGGGTATCCCAACCGGTGACGCGCTCGATCGGCGCTTCCAGGTAGTGGAAGCAATGCTCCTGCACCAGCGCCACCAGCTCGGCGCCGAACCCGCAGGTACGGGTGGCTTCGTGAACGATCACGCAGCGACGGGTTTTCTTCACGGAATTGACGATGGTTTCCAGGTCCAGCGGCCACAGGCTGCGCAGGTCGATGACTTCGGCGTCGATGCCGGTTTCTTCGGCGGCGACTTGCGACACATACACCGTGGTGCCGTAGGTGAGGATGGTCACGTCCTTGCCCGGGCGGGCGATGGCGGCCACATCCAGCGGCACGGTGTAGTAACCGTCCGGCACCTGCGCTTGCGGGTGTTTCGACCACGGGGTTACCGGGCGGTCGTGGTGGCCGTCGAACGGGCCGTTATACAGGCGCTTGGGTTCGAGGAAGATCACCGGGTCATCGTTTTCGATGGAGGCGATCAGCAGGCCCTTGGCGTCGTACGGGTTGGACGGCATCACCGTGCGCAGGCCGCAGACCTGGGTGAACACCGCTTCAATACTCTGGCTGTGGGTCTGGCCGCCGTAGATGCCGCCGCCGCAGGGCATGCGCATGGTCAGCGGTGCAGTGAACTGGCCGGCCGAGCGATAACGCAGGCGGGCGGCTTCGGAAATGATCTGGTCGGTGGCAGGGTACACGTAGTCGGCGAACTGAATCTCGGCCACCGGCCGCAGGCCATAGGCGCCCATGCCGACCGCCACGCCGACGATCCCGCTTTCGGAGATCGGTGCGTCGAACACCCGCGAGGTGCCGTACTTGTTCTGCAAGCCTTCGGTGCAACGGAACACGCCGCCGAAGTAACCGACGTCCTGGCCGAACACCACCACATTGTCGTCTCGCTCAAGCATCACATCCATGGCCGAGCGCAAGGCCTGGATCATGGTCATGGTCGTGGTGGTCATGGCGGTTTCCAGCTCGATATTGTTGTTGTGATCGTTCATGTCAGATCCCCAACTCTTGACGCTGGCGCTTCAAGTGCTCCGGCATCTCTTTATAAACGTCTTCGAACATGGTCGCGGCGCTTGGAATCTGGCCACCGGCCAGGGTGCCGTACTGTTCGGCTTCTTTCTGGGCCTTGAGCACTTCGGCTTCAAGTTCGGCACTGACCGCCGCGTGTTCCTCTTCGGACCACTGACCAATCTTGATCAGGTGCTGCTTGAGGCGGGCGATCGGGTCGCCCAGCGGGAAGTGGCTCCAGTCGTCGGCGGGACGGTATTTGGACGGGTCATCGGAGGTGGAGTGCGGGCCGGCACGGTAGGTCACCCATTCGATCAGGGTCGGGCCCAGGTTGCGGCGGGCACGTTCGGCGGCCCAGGCGGAGGCGGCGTACACCGCGACAAAGTCGTTGCCGTCCACCCGCAGGGAGGCGATGCCGCAACCCACGCCGCGTCCGGCAAAGGTCGTGGCTTCACCGCCGGCAATGGCCTGGAAGGTGGAGATCGCCCACTGGTTGTTCACTACGTTAAGAATCACGGGTGCCCGGTACACGTGGGCGAAGGTGAGGGCGGTGTGGAAGTCGGACTCAGCGGTGGCGCCGTCGCCGATCCAGGCCGAGGCAATCTTGGTATCGCCCTTGATGGCCGAGGCCATGCCCCAGCCCACGCCTTGTACGAATTGGGTGGCGAGGTTGCCGGAAATCGTGAAAAAGCCGGCATCTTTTACCGAGTACATGATCGGCAACTGGCGGCCCTTGAGCGGGTCGCGCTCGTTGGACAGCAGTTGGCAGATCAGGTCTACCAGCGGCACTTCCCGGGCCATCAGGATGCTTTGCTGGCGGTAGGTGGGGAAGCACATGTCGTCGATGTTCAAGGCCAGGGCCTGGGCGCTGCCGATGGCTTCTTCGCCGAGGCTTTGCATGTAGAACGACATCTTCTTCTGACGCTGGGCGACCACCATGCGGTTGTCGAAGATCCGCGTCTTGAGCATGGCGCGCATGCCCTTGCGCAGAATCTCCACCGGCACGCCTTCAGCCCATGGGCCGAGGGCCTGGCCCTGATCGTCGAGCACGCGAATCAGGCCCTTGGCCAGGTCGGCGGTGTCGGCGGGTTCTACGTCGATTGGGGGTTTGCGCACCAGGCCAGCGTCAGTCAGGCGCAGGTAGGTAAAGTCGGTCTTGCAGCCTGGGCGGCCCGAGGGTTCGGGAACGTGCAGGCGCAGTGGTTCGTACTGCTGAGTCATGGCTTTCTACGCTCTATCTTGTGAATTTCTTGTAGTGGGCGCGGTAGCTGACAGTCCTTCTTCGGGTAGAAGAAATCTTGTCCTACAACAATCATAGGCTCGGCTCAGAAGAATATTTATCTCTGTTTCATTGCGTTGGAGATCATTTGGGGATAAAAAAACTGCATAAACATAATAAACAGGTGGTTTTGTCTCATGCGCAAACTGGACCGTATCGATATCGGCATTCTGAACGCCCTTCAGGAGAACGCTCGCATCACCAACGCCGACCTGGCCCGTTCGGTCAACCTGTCGCCCACGCCGTGTTTCAACCGGGTCAAGGCCATGGAAGAACTGGGGCTGATTCGCGACCAGGTGACGCTGCTGGACGCCGACCTGCTGGGGCTGCACGTCAATGTGTTCATCCACGTCAGCCTGGAAAAGCAGAACGAATTGGCATTACAGCAATTCGAAGGGGCGATTTCGGATCGCCCCGAAGTGATGGAGTGCTACCTGATGGCCGGCGACCCCGATTATCTGATTCGGGTGCTGGTGCCCACCATCCAGTCCCTGGAGCGTTTCATGATGGACTTCCTGACCAAAGTCCCGGGTGTCGCCAACATCCGCTCCAGCTTTGCCCTCAAGCAAGTGCGCTACAAAACCGCGCTGCCGCTACCGGCTAACGGCATCAACCTCGGCTAACGAACGACACAAAACAAATGTGGGAGCGGGCTTGCTCGCGAATGGGGAGTGTCAGTCACCGAAAATATAGACTGATACACCGCATTCGCGAGCAAGCCCGCTCCCACATTTTGTAGTGCATTTCAAAGCTGGTTGAGGGGAATCTTCAAATAAACCACCCCATTTCCTTCCGCCGGCGGCATCACCCCGGCCCGCACATTCACCTGAATCGCCGGCAACAACAGCGTGGGCATGCCCAACCCGGCATCCCGCGTGGTGCGCATCTCGACAAACGCCGCCTCATCCACCCCGTCATGCACATGAATATTCCCCGCCCGCTGTTCAGCCACCGTGGTCAGGCACTTGGCTGCGCGTCCTTCGGGCGGATAGTCATGGCACACATAAAGGCGGGTTTCAGGCGCGAAGGCCAACAACTTGCGCATCGACCCATACAGCTGGCGCGCATCCCCACCAGGGAAATCGCAGCGCGCCGTGCCCACGTCCGGCATGAACAGCGTGTCGCCCACCAGAATCAACTGGTCATCAATCAGGTAAGCCATATCCGCCGGCGTATGCCCCGGCACATGCAGCGCCTGGGCCTTCAGGTTGCCGATGTGAAACACCTCATCCGGCGCAAACAGATGGTCGAACTGCGACCCATCCACCCGAAACTCCGGCTCCAGGTTGAACAGGTTCTTGAACACTCCCTGCACCTTGCTGATGGACTGGCCAATCGCGATCTTGCCCCCCAGCTGGCGACGCAAATAAGGCGCAGCCGACAGATGATCCGCATGGGCGTGGGTTTCCAGCAACCACTGCACCTGCAAGCCATGCTCGCGCACAAACGCGATCACCTTGTCCGCCTGGCCGGTGCCGGTGCGTCCGGAGGCCGGGTCGTAGTTGAGCACCGAATCAACGATGGCGCATGGGCCACCGTCCGTTTCATAGACGACGTAGGTGTAGGTCGACGACGCCTCGTCCAGAAAGGATTGAATCAACGCTGACATGACGGGTTTCCCAGATAGCTAATGGCGACTTACATTCAGTTAGGTTTCCACATAACCTTGTGAGCTTAAGTGAATTAAAGGACCCGAGGCAAAGGATGGCATCGTGGTGGCAAACAGCTAGGGCGTGGTGCCATACGGCAACGACCCTTGCGTGCATTAACTGAAAAAGGCCATAGACCATGAACGACCAACACTGGGGACCTACCATCAGTGGCGATATCGTTGTCATCGGTGGCGGCTCGGCAGGCATCGGCCTGCTGGCCAGCCTGCTCAAGCGCGACCCGCACCTGAACATCATCCTGATCGAGCCCAACGACCACCACTACTACCAGCCGGCCTGGACCCTGGTGGGCGGTGGGGCTTATGACGTTACCAGGACCGTGCGCCCCATGGCCGACGTGCTGCCCAACGGCGTCACCTGGATCCAGGCCGCGGTCAGCGAATTACTGCCCGACGAGCAAACCCTGGTGCTCGACAGTGGCCAGCGCGTCAGTTGGAAGAACCTCATCGTGTGCCCGGGCCTGCGCCTGGCCTGGGAGAAGATCGAAGGCCTGCAAGAGACCCTCGGCCGGCATGGCGTAACGTCCAACTACAGCTATGAGCACGCCGCCTACACCTGGCAGCTGGTGCAGCAACTCAAAAATGGCAAGGCGATCTTTACCCAACCGGCCATGCCGATCAAATGTGCCGGCGCTCCGCAAAAAGCCATGTACCTGTCGTGCGATCACTGGCTCCGCCAGGGTGACCTGAAAAACATCAAGGTCGAATTCAACCTGGCTGGTGCCGCCTTGTTCGGCGTGCCGACCTTCGTGCCGCCGCTGATGAAGTACGTTGAAAAGTACTCGGCGCAACTGGCATTCAACTCCAACCTGGTCAAGGTCGACGGCCCCGCGCGCAAGGCCTGGTTCGAAATCAAGGACGCCGAAGGCAATGTGCGCGTCGAAGAGAAAACCTTCGACCTGCTGCACGTCGTCCCGCCACAGGTCTCGCCGGACTTCATTCGCCACAGCCCCCTGGCCGATGCCGCCGGCTGGTGCGAAGTGAATCCCCAGAGCCTGCAACACCTGCGCTACCCGCACATCTTCGGCCTGGGCGATGTGTGTTCCACCACCAACGCCAAGACCGCCGCGGCGGTGCGCAAGCAAATCGTGGTGGTGGCGGAAAACCTGCTGGCCCTGCGCAGACAGGCACCGTTGCCCCTCAAGTACGACGGCTATGGCTCCTGCCCGCTGACCGTGGAGAAGGGCAAGGTGGTGCTGGCCGAGTTCGGCTATGGCGGCAAGTTGCTGCCGACCTTTCCCCTCGACCCGACTGTGGCGCGGCGTTCGGCGTGGTTCCTCAAGGCGAGTTTCCTGCCGTGGTTCTACTGGAACGGCATGCTCAAGGGCCGCGAGTGGCTGACCCGTCTGGCCAAGGTGGATTGAGGCAACCCTATGCTGCTGGCAAGTTTTCTGGGCGTGTTGATGGGGTTGGTCATGGGCTTGACCGGTGCCGGAGGCGGCATTCTTGGTGTCCCGGCCCTGGTATTGGGGCTGGGGTTGACCATGACCCAGGCCGCGCCCGTGTCGTTGTTCGCGGTGGGCGCGGCCGCTGCCGTGGGGGCTGTCGACGGTTTGCGCCATGGCCTGGTGCGTTACCGCGCGGCGCTGCTGATTGCGCTGCTTGGCGCGCTGTTTTCGCCGCTGGGGGTTTTCTTCGCCCACCAGATGTCGGAGAAAGTCCTGATGGGCCTGTTCAGTGCGCTGATGGTGCTGGTGGCCTGGCGCATGCTGCAACGGGAGAAGCTTGAGGCCGGGCCGAGCGACCACGGCACCGCGTCCTGGGGCCAGAAGAACTGCATGCTCGATCAACAGACCGGGCGCTTTTCCTGGACCGCCAAATGCACCGCCACCCTGGCCGCCCTCGGCGCAGTGACCGGTGCGGTATCGGGCCTGCTCGGCGTGGGCGGCGGCTTCCTGATCGTACCGGCCTTCAAGCAACTGACCGATGTGCAGATGCGCGGCATCGTCGCCACCTCGCTGATGGTGATCAGCCTGATCTCGTTGATCGGCGTGATCGGTGCGTTTCATGCCGGGGTCAGTATCGAGCCGATGGGCTGGGTGTTTATCGGTTCGAGCATTGTCGGCATGTTGGCGGGGCGGCGCCTGTGCTCGGTGATCAAGGCGCGCACCTTGCAGGTGGGTTTTGCCACCCTGTGTGTGCTGGTGGCGGCGGGCATGCTGTTTCGGGCCCTCATTCAGGTGCCTTGAAATGCGGTCAGCATCCCGCCCCTACGGGTATCAGCGCCGCAGGTAGGCACCAAAGTCGATGTCCCCGGCGCTGAGAATCGCCTGCACCCGATTGTGCACGTTCAACTTGCGCAGGATTGCCGAGACATGGGCCTTCACCGTGGTCTCGGCAATCTCCAGGCTATAGGCGATCTGCTTGTTCGAGTCACCCTTGGTCATCCGCTCCAGCACCAGCAATTGCTTGCGGGTCAGGGCCTGCAGCAGCTCCGGCGCAAGCCCCAGGCAATCATTCATGCGCCGTTGCCCGCCGATTTTCTGGCTGCGAATAATCTCCGGCGGCAAATACACATTGCCGTTGAGAATCTGTTGGATTGCCTCGGTCATCTGCAGCCTGGGCGAGGACTTGGTGATAAACCCCACCGCGCCATAGGTGATGGCTTGCAGCACGACCTGCTTGTCCTGCTCGGCGGACACGATCACCACCGGAATCGTCGGCGACTCGTTGCGCAGGTTGATCAGGCCATTGAGGCCGTGCATGCCCGGCATGTTCAGGTCCAGCAGGATCAGATCCAGATCGTCGTGCTCCTGGCTCATGGTCAGGGCGCTGTCCAGGTCGCCGGTTTCCATCACTTCGCTGCCCGGGAACCCGTCGCTGATGACGTTGTGGATCGCCTCGCGAAACAGTGGGTGATCGTCGGCTATCAGAATTTTGTACATGGACGTTCGCCTTATTATTTTTGCTTATTCAAGCAGGTCCGATCCATAGGGTCATGCGCCCATTACATGCCAGTCTCGATGCCTTGGGAATGCGACGATAGAGAGGGGAATCAGTACCAAAGTAGTAGATCGTGCCGTACGTCGCGGTTTCAGCGCCACCCATTGGTCTGATTGCAATCAGTGTCGGATGGGTTAGTGTGGAGCGCATCTTCCAGAATAATAAAAACAGGCTTACCAATGAGCCCGAACCTGAGTCTCCTGCGTAAATTCGTTTCCCCTGAAATCATCTTTGGCGCCGGCTGCCGGCACAACGTAGGCAACTACGCCAAGACCTTTGGCGCGCGCAAGGTGTTGGTGGTGAGTGATCCCGGCGTGGTTGCTGTCGGCTGGGTGGCCGATGTCGAGGCCAGCCTGCAAGCGATCGGCATCGACTACTGCCTGTACACCGCCGTTTCGCCCAACCCCCGGGTTGAAGAGGTGATGCTCGGCGCCGAGGTCTACCGTGAAAACCATTGCGACGTGATCGTCGCCGTCGGTGGCGGCAGCCCGATGGACTGCGGCAAGGCCATCGGCATCGTGGTCGCCCATGGCTGCAGCATCCTCGACTTCGAAGGCGTCGACACCATCCGCGTGCCGAGCCCGCCGCTGATCCTGATCCCGACTACCGCGGGCTCCTCGGCGGATGTCTCGCAGTTCGTGATCATTTCCAACCAGCAGGAGCGCATGAAGTTCTCCATCGTCAGCAAGGCGGTGGTGCCCGATGTTTCACTGATCGACCCGGAAACCACGGCGAGCATGGACCCGTTTCTCTCGGCCTGTACCGGCATCGATGCGCTGGTGCATGCCATCGAGGCCTTCGTGTCCACCGGCCACGGCCCGCTGACCGATCCCCACGCGCTGGAAGCCATGCGCCTGATCAATGGCAACCTGGTGCAGATGATCGCCAACCCCGGCGACATCGCCCTGCGGGAGAAAATCATGCTGGGCAGCATGCAGGCCGGGCTGGCGTTTTCCAACGCGATCCTCGGCGCGGTGCATGCCATGTCCCACAGCCTTGGCGGCTTTCTCGACCTGCCCCATGGCCTGTGCAACGCGGTGCTGGTGGAACATGTGGTGGCGTTCAACTACAGCGCGGCACCGGAGCGTTTCAAGGTGATTGCCGAGACCTTCGGCATTGATTGCCGGGGCCTCAACCACCGGCAAATCTGCGGCCGGCTGGTGGACCATTTGATCGCGTTGAAGCATGCGATCGGCTTCCATGAAACCCTCGGCCTGCATGGGATTCGAGTGGCGGACATTCCCTTTCTGTCGCAGCACGCCATGCACGACCCGTGCATCCTTACCAACCCGCGTGAATCCAGCCAGCGTGACGTCGAGGTCGTCTATGGCGAAGCTCTCTGACGATCAGCAACGGGCACTCGCGGGGCTCCTGGGGCTGGGCAACCACTCGGCGCGCAAGAGTCATTACCCCGAACTGACCGCGCGCCTCGACGAGCTGGAAGCCGAGCGCAATCGCTACATCCGCCTCAACGACGAATTGGAACAGCGGGTCGCGGCGCGTACCGACGAGTTGCTGGAAGCCAACCGCAACCTGCAACAGCAAATCGCCCAGCGCGAGAAGATCGAGCAGGACTTGCGCGATGCTCGGGATGCCGCCCAGGCCGCCAACCGCAGCAAGGACAAATACCTTGCCGCCGCCAGTCATGACCTGCTGCAACCCCTCAACGCCGCACGCTTGCTGATTTCCACCCTGCGCGAGCGCAACTTGCCCAGCGTCGAACACGTGTTGGTGGAGCGCACCCATCAGGCCCTGGAAGGCGCCGAGGATTTGCTCACCGACTTGCTGGACATTTCCCGACTCGATCAAGCGGCGGTCAAGCCGGACATCGCCCTGTACCGTCTCGACGAACTGTTCGCACCGCTGGTCTCGGAATTCCAGTCGGTGGCCGCGGCGTCCGGGCTGAACCTGCGGGCGCGTACAGGCCATTACGCAATCAACACCGACCTGCGGCTGGTGACGCGGATCCTGCGCAATTTCCTCAGCAACGCCTGCCGCTACACGAGCGCGGGCTCCATCCTGCTGGGCGCCCGCCGCCGGGGTGAGCGGTTGCGCCTGGAGGTGTGGGACACCGGGCGCGGAATTGCGGCGGACCGCCTGGACGCCATCTTCCTGGAGTTCAATCAACTGGACGTGGGCCGCGCCGCCGACCGCAAGGGCGTGGGTCTGGGGTTGGCGATTGTCGAGCGTATCGCCGAGGTCCTCGGTTATCCGGTGGCGGTGCGTTCGTGGCCGGGGCGCGGTTCGATGTTCAGCATCGAAGTCCCCATCAGCGAGGACATGCCGCTGCCCATCAGTGTGGTGGCCGCGCAACCGAGCACCGGCAACCCGCTGCCGGGGAGGCGGCTGCTGGTGCTGGATAACGAAGTCGGCATCCTCGACAGCATGAGCGCGCTGCTTGGGCAGTGGGGCTGCGAAGTGGTCACTGCGACCGATCAGGCCGGCGCACTGGTTGCGTTGCAGGGCAGGGCACCGGAGCTGATTCTCGCGGACTATCACCTGGACCATGGCGTGGTGGGCTGTGAGGTCGTGCACCAGTTGCGCGAGCATTTTGGCTGCAGGATTCCGGCAGTGATTATCACCGCCGACCGCACCGACCAATGCCGCCGTGCATTGCAGCGCCTGGACGTGCCATTGCTGAACAAGCCGGTCAAGCCCGGCAAGTTGCGGGCGGTGTTGACCCAGTTATTGGCCTAGCCACTTGATACCCGTCAACACCGGGCGTGACGCTTTGCCTCATGCTGTGGGCCAGATTTCACGGCCGACGGAGAACCCCATGAGTGCCCCCGCAACAACAGCTGCTTCATTCAAGTTGCCCCTGGGCCTGGTGGTCGGCGTACTGGTGATGGTCGGCGTGCTGCTGTTGCCGCTGCCGGCCGACTTGCCGGTGGCCGGGCACCGGATGCTGGCGATCCTCGCGTTTGCGGTGGTGGTATGGATCACCGAAGCGGTCTCCTACGAGGCCAGCGCGATCATGATCACCTCGTTGATGGCGTTTTTGCTCGGCACTGCGCCGTCGCTGCAAGACCCCACGCACCTGATCGGTTCCAGCCCGGCGATCAGCATGGCGTTGACGGGGTTTTCCAACCCGGCGCTGGCGCTGGTGGCCGGCGCGTTGTTTATCGCCGCAGCCATGACCCATACCGGGCTGGACCGGCGCATCGCGTTGGTCACCCTGACCCGCGTGGGTACCAGCACCCGGGGCATTCTCGTCGGGGCAGTTGCCGTGACCATCCTCTTGAGCCTGGTGGTGCCCAGCGCCACGGCCCGCAGTGCGTGTGTGGTGCCGATCATGATGGGGGTGATTGCCGCGTTTGGCGTGGACAAGCGTTCGAATATTGCGGCCGGGATCATGATCGTCGTGGCCCAGGGTACGAGCATCTGGAACGTCGGTATCCAGACGGCGGCGGCGCAGAACCTGCTGACGGTTGGCTTTATGGACAAGATGCTGGGGCAGCGGGTGTCGTGGATCGACTGGTTGATCGCCGGGGCGCCGTGGGCGCTGATCATGTCGGCGGTGTTGTTGTTTTTGGTGTTGAAGCTGCTGCCGCCGGAGAGTGACAGCATTCCCGGAGGCAAGGAGGCGGTGGCGCAATCGCTGGTGGACATCGGGCCGATGACGGGGCCGCAGAAGCGCTTGCTGACGGTGTCGGTGTTGCTGTTGTTGGCCTGGGCCACGGAAGGGCGGTTGCACAGCTTTGATACGACCTCGACGACGTATGCCGGGCTGGTGTTCTTGCTGATGCCGGGGATTGGGGTGATGACCTGGAAGGATGTGCAGTCGCGGATTCCGTGGGGCACGGTGATTGTGTTTGGGGTTGGCATCAGCCTGGGGACGGCGTTGCTGACCACCCAGGCGGGGCAGTGGCTGGGGTCGCAGGTGGTGGCGCATACCGGGTTGGACCAGGTGGGGCCGCTGGGGGTGTTTGCGATTCTGGGGGCGTTTTTGATCGTGATTCATTTGGGGTTTGCCAGTGCCACGGCGTTGACCTCGGCGTTGTTGCCGATTTTGATTGCGGTGTTGCAGACGTTGCCCGGGGAGTTCAGTCGGCTGGGGATGACGATGCTCCTGGGGTTTGTAATGAGCTACGGGTTTATCCTGCCCATCAATGCGCCGCAGAATATGGTGTGTTTGGGGACCGGCACGTTTACCGCGCGGCAGTTTGCCAAGGTCGGGATTTTGGTGACGTTGATTGGGTATGGGTTGATGTTGGTGTTTGCGGCTACGTATTGGAGTTGGTTGGGGTGGATTTGAGGTGGGGGGCATATCCGTTATTTCGGTAACGGCCGCTTATGGTTCCGCTCTTACAGCGGCCCGCTTCGCACTGCCTGCGTTCGGCCTCGGGCTCATTGGGGCAGTCAGATCAAGGTCAAAAGCAAAAGCACAGCGGCCTACCGGCCGGCTTGAGTGTTAAAAGCAAAAGCAAGATCCAGAGCGAAAGCAGAGCTGCTTTTCTGTGGGAGCGGGCTTGCTCGCGAAAAACCTGAGAGCGCCGCGTTCATTCAGGATGCCCGCGTCATCGTTAACGACCTTCGCGAGCAAGCCCGCTCCCACATTTGACCGTGCCCGCTTTAGCTGTTGATTTACAACACTCAAGCCG